>NZ_JBSFPX010000065.1:0-33178 GCF_053588415.1 Mycobacterium sp. NPDC003449 | reverse complement strand
CGCGCAGGTACCCGGAACGGCGTCGTACCGGGTACCTGCGCGTCTGCTCGCCGGGAAAAGTGGGCCGCTACAAGGTGATCCGGCCCTCGGCGGCGGCCAGGCCGATATCGCTGCGGTAGTGGCTGCCGGGCAGCCGGATCGATTTCATCAACGAGTAAGCCGCATCGCGGGCGGCGGGCAGGTCGGAGCCGGTGCCGACCACCGAGAGCACCCGGCCACCACTCGACACCACGGCACCGTCCTCGCGGCGGGCGGTACCGGCGTGCAGTACACCGTCGGCCTCCGCGCCCTGGATGACATCGCCCACGCGCGGCCGGCTCGGGTAGTTCTCGGCTGCCAGCACCACCGTCACCGCATACCCGTCGCGCCACTGCAGCGGCGGGAACTGCGCCAGCTCACCGGCGGCGGCCGCGCGCAGCAGCCGGCCCAGCGGCGATTCCAGCAGCGCCAGCACCGACTGAGTTTCGGGATCGCCGAAGCGACAGTTGAATTCGACGACGGCAGGCCCGTTGCCGGTGATGGCCAGGCCGGCGTAGAGCAGGCCCGAGAACGAGCTGTCGCGCGCAACCAGCTCGGCCGCAACGGGTTTGATGATCTGATCGACGATCTGGGCGATGGCCGATTCCGGGAGCCACGGCAGCGGTGCGTAGGCCCCCATACCGCCGGTGTTGGGACCGGAGTCGCCGTCGCCGACGCGCTTGAAGTCCTGCGCGGCCAGCAACGGCACCACGGTCTCACCGTCGACCACGCAGAACAGCGACACCTCGGGACCGTCGAGGAAGGACTCCAGCAGCACCGGGTGCCCGGATTCGAGCAGGCTGGCGGCGTGCGCCCGGGCGGTGTCGCGGTCGGCCGTCACGACGACCCCTTTGCCCGCGGCCAGGCCGTCGTCCTTGACCACCCAGGCCGCCTGCCCCGAGGCCGGGCCGAAGCGGTCGAGCGCGGCATCGAGGTGGGCGGGGTTGTCGACGATCTCACTACCCGCGGTGCGCACCCCGGCAGCGGCCATGACGTCCTTGGCGAACGCTTTCGAACCCTCGATGCGGGCCGCGTCCTTGGTCGGCCCGAAACAGGCGATCCCGGCGGCCCGCACGGCATCGGCGACACCGAGCACCAGTGGCACCTCGGGCCCCACCACCACCAGGTCGCTGCCGATCCGCTGGGCCAGCTTCACCACGGCCTCGCCCGAGGTGATGTCGACGTCGTACTGGTCGGCGATGATCTCGGTCCCCGCATTGCCGGGGGCGACCGCCAGCTCCTCGACCTCCGGATCCCGGCGCAGGGCCAGGAGCAGGGCGTGTTCACGGGCACCGGATCCGATCACGAGGACGCGCACGGGGAACAAGAATAGCCGCCGACGTCAGGGCATACACTTGACACTGCAGTGTATGGTCGAACTATGACGCAGAGCACATGTCCGTTCGGAGCCGGGTACGACTTCACCGATCCCGACGTTCTGCTCCAGGGCATCCCGGTGACCGAATTCGCCCACCTGCGCCGAACCGAGCCGGTGTGGTGGAACGAGCAGGGTGAATCGATCTTCGACGACGGCGGCTACTGGGTGGTCAGCCGCCACGAGGACATCAAGGCCATCTCCCGTAACGGCGATCTGTGGTCGACCAACGCCAAGGGCGCCGTGATGCGGCTACCCGACGGGGTCACCGCCGAGCAACTCGATCTGACCAAGGCGCTGCTGATCAACCACGATGCGCCCGAGCACACCCGGTTGCGCAAGCTGGTGTCACGGCTGTTCACGCCCCGGTCGGTGGCGTCACTCGAGGAGAAGCTGGCCATCGCGGCCCGCGACATCGTGGCCGCGGCGAAGGAACGAAACTTCGGCAATTTCGTGGAAGACATCGCGATGAACCTGCCGTTGCTGGCCATCGCGGATCTGATCGGCGTTCCCGAAGCGGACCGCGAGAAACTGTTCCACTGGACCAACGCGATCATGAACACCGACGATCCGGACTTCGACAGCGATCCGACGACGGCCAACGCCGAGCTGATGGGGTACGCCTACACCATGGCCGAGCAGCGCCGTAGCTGCCCGGCCGACGATATCGTCACCCGGCTGGTGCAGGCCGACGCCGATGAGGCGGGCGGCGAGGCGATCACCGAGGTGGAGTTCGCCTTCTTCGTGATTCTGCTGGCCGTGGCAGGCAATGAGACCACCCGCAATGCGATGACGCACGGGATGAACGCATTCTTCGAAAACCCGGACCAGTGGGAGCTTTTCAAGCGTGAGCGGCCGGCCACGACGATCGACGAGATCATCCGGTGGGCCACGCCGGTGCACTGCTTCCAGCGCACCGCGCTGGCCGACACCGAGCTGGGCGGGGTCACCATCCGGCAGGGGCAGCGGGTCGGGCTGTTCTACAGTTCGGCCAACTTCGATGAAGCGGTCTTCGACAAACCCTTCGAATTCGACATCATGCGCAGCCCCAATCCGCATCTGGCCTTCGGCGGCAACGGCGCGCACTTCTGCATCGGTGCCAACCTGGCCCGGATGGAGATCAAGCTGATGTTCAACGAGATCGCCGACCAGATTCCCGACATCGCCAAACTCGGTGAACCCCAGCGGCTCCGGTCCGGCTGGATCAACGGCGTGAAGGACCTGCAGGTTTCCTACCGGTAGCCCGGCGGTCGTGCCATAGGATGCCGGGGTGCGTACCCATGGCTGGGCCGGTTCAGCACCGGCCACCGATGACGAGGCTGTGGCCCGCATCCTGGCCGCCGCGAGCAAGACGATTGACGAGCGCGGCGCGGATTTCTCCCTCGCCGACGTCGCCCGCATGCTCGGCGTGACCCGCCAGACCGTCTACCGCTACTTCCCCAGCACCGAAGCCCTGCTGGTGGCGGCCGCGGTGCACGCCGCGAGCGGGTTTCTGGACCGGTTGGCCGCCCATCTGGCCGGCGTCACCGATCCGGTGGAGGCGGTGACCGAGGGCATTTCGACCGCCCTGGAGTGGCTGCCCGAGGACAAACACATCGGCTTGCTGATCGCCCCCGGCAGGCCCAACGCGCACACCGAATCGGTGACGTCGGATGTGGCCGTGGACTTCGCCGGGGGGATGCTGCGCAAATTCGATGTGGACTGGGCGCAGGCCGGCTACAGCGACGACGCGCTCGACGAACTCGCGGAGCATCTGTTGCGGATCATCCAATCCTTCGTCATCGACCCCGGCAGGCCGCCACGCACCGGCGATGCGCTGCGCGCCTACCTGCGGCGCTGGGTCGGGCCCGCCGTCGCAGTGGGTGCGGTGACCGCCGATCGCGGATGACCCGCGATGAGCGGTTGGCGTCCGGAGGACCACGCGCCGGCAACTAAACTGGGACCCGGCTGGCCGGACAGGAGATCGAACGGATGAGTGCGCTCGACGGGTTCTACACCACGTTGTCGCAGGCGAGTGCCACGTTCGGTGAGGGAGTCCCGCAAACCGGTGAGGATTTCGACGGCAGCACGAGACTGCGCGAGGCCCAGGCCTCGGTCGAGGCTGCCGCCCCCGACGACCGCTGGCAGGGCGCGGCCGCCGACGCCTACGCCGCCAAGAACCAGCAGCACGCCGCGGTCTACGGAAAGCTCGCCGACCTCGACCAGCGGATGGCAGCCGAGGTCACCAACTCCGCGTCGGTGGTCACCGCCGGACGACGCGACCTCGACAGCCTGCGGACGTGGGTCGGCAACCTCGATTCGACGATCCCGCGGGATCAGTCCGGCGACCGCATGCGGCTGATCCTGGCCAGCAAGGGTCTCGGCCAGATCTCCGACGTGATCCAGCAGTCGACCCGCGAGATGACCGCGATCGGCGGCCGCGTGGACGATATCCGCAAGGAGTACGAGGAGATCGCGGGCGAGGAGGACGAGGAAGACGGATCCGGCGACAGCGCTCAGGCGGACAGCTCGATTCCGCCACCGAAACCCCCACCCCGAACCTGACAGCGGGCAAGGACGGCACGGCTCACAGCCGTGGTACAGCCGGGCAGATGACCAAGCTAGCCGCCCCAATGCCCCCGACAACCGCGATGGCACTCGCTCCGACCCAGGGAGGGTGGGATGATCCGCTCAAAGCGTCCACACGTAACCGGACTCGCAGTTCTATTGTTATTCACGACGATTGCGTGTTCGCCAAATGCGAGCTCGGGAGACCGGGGCGCTCGGGATCGCACCGAAAAAGCAATGGGTCCAGAGTTGATCAAGGAAGCAAGTGAGTTCGGCGGTTTGGTATTGTCGCCCAGCGCAGAAGTGCTCCAGGCACGGACGGACAGTGCTCTAGACACCCGATACCAACTCGCGATTCGAGTCGCACCCGCGGACTTGACGAAGTTCCTCGCCGAGTCTCATTTCGACCAGCCACTCGCACGGGCGTACCCCCCCTTCGATGAAGTGATCGCCGGTCCGGCCCTGACGAATTCCCCATTGGTGCTCACGGCGCAGGATCGATACCGCAATGCTGAAGGAAAGACCGTGTATCGCACTGTCATCGTTGACGAGCGCGAGCCTGACACCCGCGTCGTCCATCTCACGATGAACACCACCTGACTCGATATATCACGTGGTCCCGATCCCGTTGCATACCAGCGGAAATTCGCTGTTCCAACACGCGGTGCGCCTTGCACTCGCCATGCTGCTGCTGTGTTTTCTCCTGTCCAGTTGCGATTTGATAGGGCAAGCGATGAGGCAAGCCATGGACATCGACTACAACGACCAACGGCTCAACGACGGCCTGGAAACGCTTCTGCACGAGAACAAATCAGGCAGGCTCAGCGACTTCACCAGCTGGGACTGGGATGAAGTGCATCTGTTTCACGAGCACACCGAGCGTGACTTCATCGAGAAGACAGTCGGCGCACCGGTGCTCCAGAGCAACTACTACGAATCAATGGCCAGCCTGCTGATCTTCGAAGACAACGGCAAACCCGTGAAAGCAGCAGGCATCAGCGGCGATTACCTACGCGGCGAAAACCATCGCGTGACCTTCCCGGCCGACGTGATGGTGACGTCAAAAGGTGGAGGCTATCTGTTTCTGACCCTGCCCTGACGCCGCGAGTGTGAAACGTCTGCGAGAAAGCGGCCGGATTTTCGCAGAGATTTCACACTCGCGAGGTCAGAACCTTCTCACACCACCGTCAACGGCAGGGACTTGCGCGGTTCGAAGACGAATCCGGCCCCACCACTGACCTTGGCGACCGCGACCTCGCCGAATTCCGTGGCCGCGGTGCCGGTTTCCACCACGCGCGCGGTCCATTCCACATCGGAGCCGACGACCTCGACGGACAGGTGCGGGTCGACGGCGGCGACGACGGCCTGCAACGGGCGGGTCTCACCCGGGCCGACAAGCGACACCCAGGCCCCGTCCTCATGGGCCGCCGAGCGGTGCACCGAAACCCTATCCGGCCCGAACTCGGCGCCGACGTAGGCGGCCGGATTCAACAGCGGGTGCAGCTGCAGCACCGCAACCGCCCCTTCGACACCACCCGGCAACGCCAAGGCCCGGTGAATGCGTTCGGCGCCGAGCCCGGCCACACCGATCAACTGTTTGGTGCAGATATCGGTGGCCAGTGCGGTGTCCGCCCCGGCCCGCGCCCCCACCGCCAGAATGAACGACAGGTTCAGCAGATGCATCTGCAGACACACCTCGTCGGCGATGCGGACCAGCGCCGAATGCGAGAACGCCGAGAAGTCGAAATCCGACAGCAGCGGCCCCGAGTAGTCGGACTGTCCGTCCTGGGCGGCGTCTATCGGATCCAAATCCGTTTGGGCGGCCCGGGTCCGGCCGATCACCTCCAGTGCCGGGATGTCATCGACCTCCGGGTAGGACTCGTCGATGATGACGGTCCAGGCGCAGTGCGGCTGCCGGTCGGCCGGGGTCCGGGGCGGCCGATGGATGGGACGCACCTGGCATTTACGGTTGGTCGCCAGCGCGGTGGCATCGAACGTGGGGTCCTCGATGTCGTGGCACATGCCGCGCACATAGTCCTCACCCATCGGCTCGACATCGAGCAGGGCACCGCAGTGATCGAGGTGGAACTCGCCGTGCCAGCGGTCGTGCACGGTGTAGCGGAAGTCCATGAACTGCGGCGGTGCACCGATGTCGAGTTGCAGGCCCTTGAAGATCGTGATGACGTCGACGCCCTCGTAGTTCAGCGCCTTCTGCATCCGCCGGGTGTAGACGGGGCTGGACGCCATCCACTCCTCGATCGCGATCTGCAGCATCTCCTCGCGGCCGAACGACGAGATGCACCAAGCCATCCCGGACCGGTCGATCATCTGCCCCATCAGCAGCAGCTCCGGAACCAACGTGACCAGCTGGTCGTGGGTCAGCGAGGCGTACCTACTCATCGTCGAGCGTCTTCCCGGAATGCATCCTCACCGCGGCGTTGACATTTCCACGCTTATCCTCGCCGGACCCCTTCTCGGCGGCCTTCTTCCGGTTGCGCGCCACCTTGCTGATCGCCCCGTCAAGCTTGGAGCCCAACGGGAAGCCGAGATAGTGGGTCAGGAAGATCGCCATCTCCTTGAGCTCATCGACGGTGAGTTCCTCATTGTGCAGCGCGGCGTTGACCTGGATCTCGGCCAGGTCGGCGTTGCCGACGGCGGTGACCGCGGTCAGGGTCAGCATGCGCTTCTCGCGCATGGACAGTCCGGGCCTGGTCCAGATACTGCCGAAGAGGTGGTCGACGGTGAGATCGAAGTACGGGTCCCCTTCGATGTTGGGCATCTCCCAGCCGTAGACCTCGTTCATCTTCTCCAGGCCCTTGCGGCGCAACTCGTCCATGGTCACTACTCCTTCGTATGCGGTACGCCGAGTCCGGCGGCCAGGTCTCGCAGCGCTATCTCGGCCAGTGGCAGGTCCACTCCGGTGGCCTCACCGAGGCCGAGCGCCAACCGCAGGTCCTTCTCGGCCAGTCCTCGGGTGTGGGTGAACATGTTGTAGAGGAAATGATCGGGCTGCAGCGGCTTGGTGTCGTCGCGGACCATGATCGCGCCGGGCCCGCCGCTCTGTGCGTCGCTGTGGCGCACCACCCGGCCGAGCTTCTGCAGGTCGATACCCGCCGCTTCGGCAAGCCGCTGCGCCTCGCACGCCGCGGCGAAGCCGACGAAGGTCAACATGTTGCGGGCCAACTTCATCCGGGTGCCCGCGCCGGGTTCACCGGCGCGGACCACCATCGATGCCCACTTCTTGAACACCGGCTTCACCAAGGCGTACGCGTCGTCGTCGGCTCCGACCATCACCGCGAGCTCACCCTTGTCCGCGGCCCCGGCTCCACCGCTGACCGGAGCGTCGACAACGTGAATCCCCTTGGGGCGCAGCTGCTCAGCGAGATCGGCCGCCGTACCGGGTTCGATCGTGGAGTGGATGGCGATCACCGTGCCCGGCGCCGCGTGCGCACCGAGCTGCCCCACCACCTCGCGAACCTGCGCGTCGGTGAGCACCGTCACGCTGATCACATCGGCCACTGCGACCGCGGCGACGTCATCGGCGATGCTCGCACCCAGCTCGGCCAGCGGCGTCATCGCCTCGGTGCGAACATCGAACACCGTGAGCCCGCCCGGCCAGTCCACCAGGCGTTTTGCCATCGGTGCACCCTGGTTGCCCAGCCCGATATAGCCCAGACGTAGCTCGCTCATGACCGGATTATCTGTCCGCCGTCGACATTGAAGATCTGCCCGGTGATCCACTTGGCCTGGTCACTGAGCAGGAACAGACACATACCCACCAGATCCTCCGGTTGCCCCATGCGCGACAACGGGATTCCCTTGACGATATCGTCCACCATCTCCTTGGGCGTGGTGGTCCGGTTGGCCTCGGTGTCGATCGGCCCGGGCGCGATCGCGTTGATCCGGATGTTCTGCCCGCCCAGCTCCCTGGACAGCTGTTGGGTGAGCCCGTTGATGCCGACCTTGGCCAGGCCGTAGTAGTTGGCGTACAACCACGCCGCGGTCGACGACTGGTTGACGATCGCCCCGCCGCCGCGCTTGGCCATCTTGCGGTACACCGCACGGGTGCACACCAGCGCGCCGTCGAGATTCACACTCATGAACTTCTTGTAGTAGTCCCAGTCGACGGTGAGCAGGAAGTCGAGCTTCATCCCACCGAAGATCGCGGCGTTGTTGACCAGGTAGTCGATGCCGCCGAACTCCGAAAGGGTCTGCGCCGCCATATCGCGCGCCGAGTCGATATCGGAGACATCAACTCCGACCGCGAGCGCCGACCCACCCTCGCCCTTGATACCGTCGGCGACCTTCGCCGCACCCTCGGTATTGATGTCGGCCACCACCACCGCGGCACCTTCCCGCGCCAGCGCCTCGGCGTAGGCCTGCCCGATGCCGCCGCCCGCCCCGGTGACGATGGCTACCTTCTCGTCAAACTGTCCCATCAAAATCTCCTTAGCTGGCCAGAGTGGCAATGCATTTGATCTCGGTGTACTCCTCGAAGCCGGCCACACCCATCTCGCGGCCGATTCCGGACTGCTTGTAGCCGCCGAAGGGGGCATCGGCCGAATACCAGACGCCGCCGTTGACGTTGACGGTGCCGACCCGCATACGCGATGCGACAGCTTGCGCCCGGGCGTCGTCACCGGAGAACACCGTGCCGGACAACCCGTACGGAGAGTCGTTGGCGATGCGCACGGCGTCGTCGTCACCGTCGTGGGCGATCACGGTCAGCACCGGGCCGAAGATCTCCTCGCGCGCCACCCGCGCCGAATTGTCCAACCCGGCGATCACGGTCGGCTCGATATAGAAACCGGTGTCCAGATCCGCGGGACGCCCACCGCCGCAGGCGAACCGGCCCCCTTCGGCGAGCGCCAGCTCCAGGTAGGACTGCACCCGGTCACGCTGGCGCGCCGAGATCAACGGCCCGCACACCGTGCGCTTGCTGTTCGGATCGCCCGGTTTGATGCCCGACAGCGTCGCGGCCGCGGCCGCCACCGCGTCGTCATAGCTAGCCCTTGGGACCACCAGCCGGGTGGTGATCGCACAGCCCTGTCCGGCGTGCATCGCGACCGTGAACGCCGCCATCGAGCAGGCTCCGGCCAGGTCGGCGTCGTCGAGTACAAGGAACGCCGATTTGCCGCCGAGTTCCAGGAACACCTTCTTGACGGTCAGCGCGGCGTCGGTCATCACCGCGCGACCGGTCGCCGTCGACCCGGTGAATGAAACCATGTCCACTCGTGGGTCTTTCGACAGCAACGCGCCGACTGCGTGATCGCTGGAGGTGACGACGTTGACGACGCCGGCCGGGAAATCGGTATGCTCGGCGATGATCTGGCTGATGGCCGCGGCCGCCCACGGGGTGTCCGGGGCCGGCTTGAGGATCAACGTGTTTCCGGCGGCGAGCGCCGGCCCGACCTTGGCCAGGTTGATCTGATGTGGGAAGTTCCACGGGGTGATGGCGCCGACGACCCCGACCGGTTCGCGGGCCACCACGCGGTTGGTCGGCATGCCTTGCGGGGTGGCATGTCCCAGGTCGGTGCGCCACTGGTAATTCTCGGCGGTATCCGCGGAGAATGCCAGATCCGCGATCGGACCTTCCAATTGGGCACCCGAGGTGAGCATGCGGGGCGCGCCGACCTCCGAGATGGTCAGTTCCCGTAAGTCTTCGACGTTCTCCCGCAGTGCATCACGCAATTGACGAAGGCAACGCACCCGCAGGGCGGTGTTCGTCGACCAGTCGGTGTCGTCGAACGCCCGCCGCGCCGCCTCGATGGCGTCACCCATATCCGCCGCGTCCGCGTCGGCCGCAACGCCGAGGACCTCCTCGGTCGCGGGGTTGACGGTTTCGAACACTCCCCCGCCACCGGCGACCAGCTTGCCGTCGATGAGCAGTTGACTCTGGCGATCGGCCAGTACCGGCATCGGTGGACTCCACTTCACATTTCTGGACAACTGTCCGGCTGTCTCGTTTCGAACGATAGCGCTCGACGCTGTTGAGCCGCAAGACCCGATGGCCGCGACGGCCGACAGCGGACTTCAATGTCACGCATATCGTGGGTGTTTATCGTTCACACTTGCCCCGCGTCGACATCTTCGGATAACTTGGACATGTGTCCAGCGATGCAGTGGCCGCAGTCACAGAATCCGCCTCGGGACCTCCCTCGGAGGCCCCGCGCAACCGTCGGCAGGAGGAGACCTTCCGCAAGGTCCTCACCGCAGGCGTCGAGATGCTGCGCGAATCGTCGTATGCCGATCTCACGGTGCGCGCCGTCGCGGCCCGGGCCAAGGTGGCGCCGGCCACCGCCTACACCTACTTCTCGTCGAAAAACCATCTGATCGCCGAGGTGTACCTCGACCTGGTGCGCCAGGTGCCCTACTTCACCGATGTCAACGATTCGATGGCCACCCGGGTCGACTCGGCGGTGCGCGCCCTGACCCTCGTGGTGGCCGACGAACCCGAGGTCGCGGCGGCCTGCACCGTCGCCCTGCTCGGCGGGGGCAGCGATCCGGCGGTGCGCACGGTCCGCGACCGGATCGGTGCCGAGATCCACAAGCGCATCCGTTCGGCGGTCGGGCCGGACGCCGACCCCCGAGTGGTATCGGCCCTGGAGATGACGTTTTTCGGCGCCCTGGTCAACGCCGGCAGCGGCGCCTTCACCTACCACCAGATCGCCGACCGGCTCACGTATGTGGTCGGCCTCATCCTCGGAGAAGACCAGTGAAACTGCGCACGGCCCCGGTCGACCTCATCCTCGACCCGTACGACTACGACTTCCACGAGGACCCGTACCCGTACTACAAACGCCTGCGTGACGAGGCACCGCTGTACCGCAACGAGGAGCGCGGATTCTGGGCGTTGTCGCGGCACCAGGACGTGGTCGAGGGCTTCCGGAACAGCACCGCGCTGTCGAACAAACACGGCGTCGCCCTCGACCCGGTGTCCCGCAATGACGAGGCGC
Organism: Mycobacterium sp. NPDC003449; assembly: GCF_053588415.1. Lineage (NCBI taxonomy): Bacteria > Bacillati > Actinomycetota > Actinomycetes > Mycobacteriales > Mycobacteriaceae > Mycobacterium > Mycobacterium sp. NPDC003449. The sequence continues at coordinate 22,282 of NZ_JBSFPX010000065.1, read as the reverse complement.
ACCGGGTGATGTCCTTTCTGGCACTGGACGATCCGGCCCATCTACGGCTGCGCACTCTGGTGTCCAAGGGCTTCACCCCGCGGCGCATCCGTGAGCTGGAGGGCCGGGTCACCGAGATCGCGGTGCAGCACCTCGAAACCGCCCTGGAGCACGAGACATTCGACTACGTCGACGAATTCGCGGGCAAGCTGCCGATGGACGTCATCTCCGAGCTCATGGGGGTACCCGAGCCGGACCGGGTCCGGATCCGGGCCCTTGCCGACGGGGTCATGCACCGGGAGGACGGGGTCGCCGACGTCCCTGACTCGGCGATCGCGGCGTCCGGTGAGCTGCTCGTCTACTACGCCGACATGGTCAAGCAGCGCCGCAGGCACACGTCCGACGACCTGACCTCGGCGCTGGTGGAGGCCGAGGTCCAGGGCGACAAGCTCACCGACGACGAGATCATGGCGTTCCTGTTCCTGATGGTGGTCGCCGGGAACGAGACCACCACGAAACTGCTTGCCAACGCCGCATTCTGGGGGTTCAAACATCCCGATCAGCTGGCACCGGTGTTCGACGACAACGAGCTGATCTCACCGTGGGTGGAGGAGACACTGCGCTACGACACGTCCAGCCAGATCCTGGCCAGGGCGGTCGTCGAAGACATGACGTTCTACGACACCACGGTTCGGTCAGGCGATGTGCTCGTGTTGCTGGCGGGTTCGGCCAATCGCGATGAACGTGCCTTCGCCGATCCCGACGAGTACCGCATCGGCCGCGATATCGGGTCGAAGCTCGTGAGTTTCGGTAGCGGTGCCCATTTCTGTCTCGGTGCGCATCTGGCCAGGATGGAAGCCCGGGTGGCGCTTACCGAGTTGTTCAAGCGAATCCGCGGGTACGAGGTGGACGAGGCCAACGCCGTCCGCGTCCATTCCAGTTCCGTCCGCGGATTCGCTCACCTTCCAATCACAGTGGAGAAACGCTAGATGCCCCGTTTTGAACCACATCCCGACCGCAGGCCCGCGATCGTGGCGGGCGCCTCGTCCGGGATCGGAGCGGCCACGGCGACCGAGCTGGCCGCGCACGGCTTCCCGGTGGCACTCGGCGCCCGCCGGGTCGACAAGTGCCAGGCCATCGTCGACGAGATCAAAGCCGGTGGCGGCGAGGCGGTCGCGCTCCCCCTGGACGTCACCGACACCGACTCGGTGAAGTCGTTCGTCCACGCTGCCACCGAGGCCCTCGGCGATATCGAAGTGCTGGTCGCCGGCGCCGGGGACACCAACTTCGGCAGGCTGCACGAGACGAGCACCACCGAATTCGAGGAGCAGCTGCAGGTTCACCTGATCGGCGCCAACCGGATCGCGACCGCGGTCCTGCCGGGAATGGTGGACCGGCAACGCGGCGACGTGATCTTCGTCGGCTCCGACGTCTCGCTGCGGCAACGCCCGCATATGGGCGCCTACGGCGCCGCCAAGGCTGGGCTGGTGGCCATGGTGAACAACCTGCAGATGGAGCTGGAGGGCACCGGTGTGCGTGCCTCGATCGTGCATCCAGGGCCCACCAAAACCTCGATGGGCTGGAGCCTGTCGGCCGAGAAGATCGGCCCCGCCCTTGAGGACTGGGCCAAGTGGGGGCAGGCCCGCCACGACTATTTCCTGCGGGCCGCCGACCTGGCCCGGGCGATCACGTTCGTCGCCGAGACCCCACGTGGTGGGTTCATCGCCAATCTGGAGATCCAACCGGAGGCGCCGCTGGCCACGGTCAAGGACCGCCAGAAACTCGCACTCGGTGAAGAAGGGATGCCAGAAACCTCATGACCACCCTCAAAGAGGTACAACGCGTCTCAGGTGGCGCCGAGGAACACGGCCACCTTGAGGAATTCCGCACCGACCCGATCGGCCTGATGCAGCGGGTGCGCGAGGAGTGCGGCGACGTCGGCTGGTTCCAGCTGGTCGACAAGCACGTGATCCTGCTGTCCGGCTCCGAGGCGAACGAGTTCTTCTTCCGCTCCGCCGACGAGGATCTCGATCAGGCCGAGGCCTACCCGTTCATGACGCCGATCTTCGGCCAGGGCGTGGTATTCGACGCCAGCCCCGAGCGGCGCAAGGAGATGCTGCACAACTCGGCGCTGCGCGGCGACCACATGAAGGCCCACGCCGCCACCATCGAGGGCGAGGTCAACAAGATCATCGCCGACTGGGGTGACGAAGGCGAGATCGAACTGCTGGACTTCTTCGCCGAGCTCACCATCTACACCTCGACGGCCTGTCTGATCGGGCTGAAGTTCCGCGAGCAGCTCGATGCCCGGTTCGCGCGCTACTACCACGAGCTGGAGCGCGGCACCGATCCGCTGTGCTACGTCGACCCGTACCTGCCGATCGAGAGCTTCCGGCGCCGCGATGAGGCGCGGGTGAAACTCGTTGCACTGGTACAGGAGATCATCGACCAGCGGCTGGACAACCCGCCGGAGGACAAGTCCGACCGCGATATGCTCGACGTGCTGGTGTCGATCAAGGACGAGCAGGGCGGGCTCCGGTTCTCCGCCGACGAGATCACCGGCATGTTCATCTCGCTGATGTTCGCCGGGCACCACACCAGCTCGGGCACCTCATCGTGGACGCTCATCGAGCTGATCCGCCACCAGGAGGTCTACGCCGAGGTCCAGCACGAACTGAACGACCTCTACGCCGACGGTCAGGAGGTGAGTTTCCATGCGCTGCGCCAGATCCCGAAACTGGACAATGTGGTCAAGGAGACCCTGCGGCTGCATCCTCCGCTGATCATTCTGATGCGGGTGGCCAAGGGCGAATTCGAGGTGGCGGGCTTCCCGATCCACGACGGCGACTTCGTCGCGGCATCGCCGGCGATCTCCAACCGGATTCCCGAGGATTTCCCCGACCCCGACGCGTTCCACCCGGACCGCTACGACAAACCCGAGCAGGCCGACGTCGCCAACCGCTGGACCTGGATTCCGTTCGGCGCCGGGCGGCACCGGTGTGTCGGCGCCGCGTTCGCGCAGATGCAGATCAAGGCGATCTTCTCGGTTCTGCTGCGCGAGTATGAATTCGAGATGGCGCAGCCGGCCGACTCGTACCGCAACGACCATTCCAAGATGGTCGTCCAGCTGGAACGCCCCGCCAAGGTGCGCTACCGGAAGCGAACCTCGGCGAGGAGGTGATGCCATGACCTTTCGCGTCGAAGTCGACCTCGACCTGTGCCAGGGCCACGCGATGTGTGAACTGGAGGCCCCCGACTATTTTCACGTGCCGAAGCGCGGCAAGGTCGAGATCCTCAAATCCGAAGTACCCGAAGAGGATCGCGACGAGGTCGAACAAGCGGTGTGGAACTGCCCCACCCAGGCACTCATCATCAGAGAACAGGAGAGTTGAGGACACCATGCCCGCACTGGATCGCGCCGAACTCGACAACTGGGTCGACCGCTGGCTCAAGGCCAATCGGGAGGCCGAACGCGCCGGCGACTGGAAGCCGTTGGCCGACTTCTACACCGAGGACGCCACCTACGGCTGGAACATCGGCCCCAAGGAGGACGTCATGTGCGTCGGCCGCGACGAGATCCGCGACGTCGCACTGGGCCTGGAGATGGAGGGCCTGGAGAACTGGGTCTACGAGTATCAGAAGGTCCTGGTCGACGACCGGCAGGGCGAGGTGGTCGGGTTCTGGAAGCAGATCGCGCACAAGTCCGACGGAGGCCACGACGAGATCTACGGCATCGGCGGCAGCTGGTTCCGGCTCAACGATCGGCTGCTGATCGAGTGGCAGCGCGATTTCTTCGACTTCGGCCACGTGCAGAAGGCGTTCATGAACCTCATCGAGTCGGGCGATCTCACCCCCACCATGCAGAAGCGCATCGAGCGCAGCCTCGCGGGCGACAAACTGCCCGGCTACTACCCGCTCGGCCAGGCCCCGGTTCCGATCTGGTGACTCCCGGCCAAGCAGTTGATCGGGGGTGGGTGTGACGCACCTAACTAATGGCTCTAGTCTGTGGTTCACACCGGCTCTAGTGGAAGGCACGTGCAGATGAAGACAAAGGGTGCTCTCATCTGGGAGTTCAATCAGCCGTGGTCGATCGAGGAGATCGAGATCGGCGATCCCGTCAAGGACGAGGTCAAGATCCAGATGGAAGCGGCCGGGATGTGCCACTCCGATCACCACCTGGTGACCGGAGGTATCCCGATGGCCGGCTTCCCGGTGCTCGGCGGCCACGAGGGCGCGGGCGTCGTCACCGAGGTGGGCCCGGGAGTCGAGCATGTCGCGCCCGGTGACCACGTCGTGCTGTCGTTCATCCCGTCGTGCGGTGAGTGTCCGTCGTGTCAGGCGGGCCTGCGCAACCTGTGCGATCTGGGCGCCGGCCTGCTCGGCGGGCTCGCGGTCTCCGACGGCACCAACCGCATTCACGCTGACGGCAAGCCCGTTTTCCCGATGACACTGCTGGGTACCTTCAGCCCGTACATGGTGGTGCACAAGAGCTCGGTGGTGAAGATCGACCCGTCCGTCCCGTTCGAGGTGGCCTGCCTGGTCGGCTGCGGTGTCACCACGGGCTACGGCTCGGCCGTGCGCAGCGGAGACATCCGCCCGGGGGATGACGTCGCGATCATCGGGATCGGCGGCGTCGGGATGGGCGCCCTGCAGGGCGCGGCCAATGCCGGCGCCCGCAATATCTTCGCGATCGACCCAGTCGAGTGGAAGCGCGAGCAGGCGCTGAAGTTCGGCGCCACCCACGTCTTCCCGGACGTCAATGCCGCCATGGCGGGCATCGCCGAGATCACCTGGGGCCTGATGGCCAAGAAGGTGATCGTCACCGTCGGCGAGCTCAAGGGCGAGGACGTCGACAGCTACCTCAACCTGACAAGCAAGGGCGGCACCTGCGTGCTGACCGCGATCGGCAGCCTGCTCGACACCAGCGCCAACATCAACCTGGCGATGCTGACCTTGATGCAAAAGAACCTGCAGGGCACCATCTTCGGCGGCGGCAACCCCCACCACGACATCCCATCGCTGCTGTCGATGTACAAGGCCGGGAAGCTCAACCTCGACGATATGGTCACCCGCCAGTACAAGCTCGAACAGATCAACGACGGCTACAAGGATATGCTCGAAGGCCGCAACATCCGCGGTGTCGTCCGCTACACCGACGCCGATCGATAAGCCGATATGACTGACACACAGGACGTTTCGCCGGCGAGGGCGGCCTCGCTGGCCTCATGGCGGTGCGTGCAGTCCGGCGACAGGGACGGCTGGCTGGCGTTGATGGCCGACGATGTGGTCATCGAGGATCCGATCGGCGAGGCGGTCACCAACCCGGACGGCACCGGTGTGCGCGGCAAGGACGCCGTCTCGACGTTCTTCGACACCAACATCGGGCCGAACCAGCTCACGGTCACCTGCGAGGAGACATTCCCGTCCAGCTCGCCGACCGAGATCGCCTACATCCTGGTGCTGCACACCAGGTTTCCGAACGGCTTCACCGCCACCGTGCGCGGCGTGTTCACCTACCGGGTCGACGATGCCGGGCTGATCACCAACCTGCGCGGATACTGGAATATGGACGCGATGACGTTCGGCCAAGAGGATCCGGCCGGTTAGCGGGCCACTGGCCGGCCGCGGCGCCGTCGTCGTCGGTGGGACCCGCGGCGTCGGCCTTGCCGTCGCCGAGCTCCTCGCCTCGCAGGGTGCGGGCGTCGTGGTCAACGGCCGCGACGAGGCCGCCGCCGAAGCGGCTGCGCAACGGGTTTGCGGTGTCGCCCATAGCGGTTCGCCGTCCGATCCGGAAGTCGCCGACGCGCTGATCGCCCGGTGCGTCGCGGAGTTCGGGAGCATCGACATCCTGGTGAACTGCGCGGGGACCGCGGAACCGGCCGGCTCGTCGATCCTCAACGTCACCAGCACCCAGTTCGGCGAACTGCTCCACGCGCATCTCGGCACGGTGTTCGAGACCTGCAGGGCGGCGGCACCGAGGATGGTCGCGCAGGGCGGCGGGGCCATCGTCAACACCAGCTCGTTCGCGTTTCTCGGCGACTACGGCGGCACCGGCTATCCGGCCGGGAAGGGTGCGGTCAACGGGTTGACGCTGGCCATCGCCGCCGAACTCAAGGAGCACCGGGTGCGGGCCAATGTGGTGTGCCCGGGGGCCAGGACCCGGCTGTCCACCGGCGCCGATTACGAGCGGCACATCGCCGAGCTCAACCGCCGCGGTCTGCTCGACGATGTGAGCATGCGGGGCGCACTGGATGCGGCGCCCCCGGAATACGTCGCGCCGACCTACGCATATCTGGTCAGCGACCGGGCGAGCGAGGTGACCGGCCGGACCTTCATCGCCGCGGGCGGCTTCATCGGCGAGTTCGCCCGCCCCACACCCGGTTTCCTCGGCTACCGCGACCATCACGGCGCCGAACCGTGGACCGTCGACGAATTGCACGGTCTGATCGGCGGCGCCTAGACCCGCCGGTCGCACGCTCCCCGCTCATCCCGGCGGCCCCGGCGCGCCGGCCGGACCGGGTGCCGCACAGGCCGTTTGCGCGCCCTGAAGTAGGTCAGCACGACACGGTGGTCGCCGCGGGGCGACCGGGTACACGAGTGGTAGGTCCAGCCGTCCTGGCCGCGCTCGGCCAATTCGGGATGGTCGACGACCTCCCACCAGACATCGGCGAGCACGTCGAGATCGATCCACTCGAATCGGGCATCACGCTCACTCGGGAGGGTTGGCTCGGCACCGTCGGCGTCCCAGCCGACCGCGTCGGTCACGAGTGGATCACTCCCCTTCGCACAGGCTTGATGGGCACCACCAGTGAACCCGGAGGTTGTTCCCCGCGCAACGAGATGGAGGTCTCAAGCCGCGCCCGGGCTCACTATGCTCGTGGCCATGACGTCCGTCTTCACGAAGATCATCAATGGAGAACTGCCCGGCCGGTTCGTCTACACCGACGACGAGTTGGTGGCGTTCCTGACGATCGCCCCGATGACCCAGGGCCACACCCTGGTGGTGCCGCGGGCCGAGATCGACAACTGGCAGGACGTCGAGCCCGCGGTGTTCGGCCGGGTGATGGAGGTTTCGCAGCTGATCGGCAAGGCGGTGTGCCGGGCATTCGGTGCCGAGCGGGCCGGCGTGATCATCGCCGGCCTGGAGGTGCCGCACCTGCACGTTCACGTCTTCCCCGCCTATAACCTCACCGATTTCGGGTTCGCCAATGTCGACAACAACCCGTCGGCGGAGTCCCTCGACGAGGCCCAGGCGAAGATCAAATCCGCGCTGGCTGATCTGCGATCCGCGGCAGGGTGACCGTGAAGCGGCACCCCTGCCCAGGCGCGGTGGTGACGCGGACCGTGCCGCCGTGGGCGAACACCAGCGAATCCACGATGGACAGGCCCAGCCCGGTGCCGCCGCTGGCCCTGGTCCGCGAGGTGTCGGCGCGGTAGAACCGCTCGAACACCCGCCGGGCGTCCTCTTGGCTCATGCCGGGTCCCTGATCGCACACCTCGAGTACGGCATCGTCACCTTCGGTGCCGACCCTGACCGTGACACCCGCGCCCTCCGGGGTGTGCTGCAGCGCATTGGCGACGAGATTGCCCAGCACCTGGCGTAGCCGGGCGTCGTCACCGAGCACCTCGGGGGTCCCCGGGCCGTCGAACACCTCCATCGTCACGTTGCGTTGCGGGGCGATCGACCGGGCGTCGTGTACGGCGTCGGTGGCCAAGGTCAGCAGGTCGACCCGATGTCGGTCCAGCGGTCGTTGGGCGTCGAGCCGCGCCAGCAGCAGCAGATCCTCGACCAGCAGGCCCATCCGCCGCGATTCGCTTTCGATCCGGCCCATCAGCATCTCGACGTCGCGCGCGGCACCCTGGCGGTACAGCTCGGCGAAGCCGCGGATCGTGGTCAGCGGGGTACGCAGCTCGTGGCTGGCGTCGGTGATGAACCGGCGCATCCGTTCCTCGGAGGTCCGCGCCTGCTCGGCCGAGGCGTCCGAGGATGCCACGGCCTGCTGGATCTGGGCCAGCATGCCGTTGAGCGCCGAGGACAACCGGCCCACCTCGGTGCGCGGATCACGTTCCGGGACACGGCGATCAAGCTGGCCGGCGGCGATGGCCGCGGCGGTCTGTTCCACCTCGACGAGCGGGCGCAGGCTGCGATGCACCACCGCGTAGCCGGCGATGCCGAGCACCAACAGCACGGCCGCGCCGATGCCGACCTGCGACCAGATCAGTGCCCGCACCGAGGACTCCACATCGGACAGGTCGATCGCGACAGTGGTCAGCTCGTCGGCGGGGCCGGTCACCGTCATCGCGCGCCACTGCACGTTGGAATTGTCGATGGACCCCACGGTCACCGGCACCGGCCCGACGTCGTTGTCGTCGGGCAGGGCGGGTTCGGCCTCGCGGTCGTTGACCGCGATCCAGGTGCGCCCGTCGGCGTCGACGCCGCGGACGTAGAAATTCGACGGCGGGCGGGCCGGATTGGGGCCCTCGAGCGGTGTCGCGGGCGGCCGGCGCGGCGCCTGGGCCCAGCTCCGCGAGGCGTCCAGCAGTGTCTGGTCGATGCGGCTCACCTCGGTGTGCCGCATGATTGACGTGACGGCGACCCCTGAGGCGAGCAGCCCGCACGCCACCAACACCAGCGCGGCGGCCACCAGCCCGACCCGCAGCGGCACCCCGCGCTTCACCCGGTCAAACACCTATGAAGTATGGCGCCGGCGAACCGGCGGTCAGCGCGGCTCGCGCAAAACGTAGCCGACGCCACGCAGCGTGTGCAGCAGCCGCTTCTCGCCGGTGTCGATCTTGCGGCGCAGGTAGGAGACGTAGGACTCGACGACGTTGACGTCGCCGCCGAAGTCGTAGCGCCACACGTGGTCGAGGATCTTGGGCTTCGACAGCACCGTGCCCGCGTTGATGATGAAGTAGCGCAGCAGCGTGAACTCGGTCGGCGACAGCGAAACCGGCTCGCCGGCCTTCCACACCTCGTGGGTGTCCTCGTCGAGTTCGATATCGGCGAACGCCAGCCGGGCGTTGCGGGGTTCCTCGACGCCGCGGCCGGACCGGCGCAGGATCACCCGCAACCGGGCCACCACTTCTTCCAGGCTGAACGGCTTGGTCACGTAATCGTCGCCGCCGAGGGTCAGGCCGGCGATCTTGTCCTGCAGGCTGTCGCGGGCGGTCAGGAACAGCGCGGGCGCGTCGATGCCGTCGGCGCGCAGCCGCCGCAACAGGCCGAAGCCGTCCATGCCCGGCATCATCACGTCGAGGATCACCGCATCGGGGCGGATCTCACGGGCCTTGTCCAGCGCGGCCGCACCGTTGGAGGCGGTGTGCACCTCGAAACCCTGGAACTTCAGGCTGACGGACAACAGCTCGACGATGTTGGCCTCGTCGTCCACGACGAGAACGCGAGCTTCCGGGACGCTTTCAGGCAGTGCAGGCATGGCCATTCCGCAATGTTGACGCTGTCGCTTGTCCTAATCCTGCATGCGCGCTGTGTACTTCCTGTGAGTTTTGCTGTGATCGGCCTCACCCAGCCCTCCCTTAGACTGAGCGGATGAACGTCGGCAAAGCCCTCGTGGAAGTTGCTACCGCCCCCGTACGCATCGGGCTCGCGGTGGCCGATGCCGGGCTCGGCGTCGCCGCCCAGACCCTTGCCATCGTGCAGCGTAACGTCACCGACGCCAACCCGCTCAACGGCAGGTCATCGGTGGCGCACATGTTCGGACTGGACGATGCCGTGGACCGGGCGAACCGGCTCGCACGACTCATGGACGACGACGCACCGCTGGGCCGGGCACTCGCGCCCGACGGCCCGGTCAACCGGTTGCTGCGGCCCGGCGGGCTGGTCGATCAGCTGACCACCGAGGGCGGTCTGCTGGACCGGCTGACGGCCGAGAACGGGGCGGTCGCGCGGGCCGTGGCACCCGGCGGGCTGATCGACCAGGTGACTATGGAGGGCGGGCTGCTGGACCGGCTGACCACCGACGACGGCGCCCTGTCCCGGGTGATCGCGCCGGGTGGGCTGGCCGATCAGCTGCTGGCCAACGACGGCCTGATCGAGCGGGTGCTGCGCGAGGACGGTGTGGCCGACCGGCTGCTGGCCGAGGACGGGCTGCTGGACACCCTGACCGATCCCGACGGCCCACTGCTCAAACTCGCCGACGTCGCCGACACCCTCAATCGGCTGGCGCCGGGGCTGGAGGCGCTGGCCCCGACGATCGACGCCCTGCACGAGGCCGTCGTCACGCTCAGCCAGGTGGTCAACCCGCTCAGCAACATCGCCGACCGGATCCCGCTGCCCCGGCGGTCGCCCCGGCGCGGCACGCCCCGGCCGGTGGTGTCGCAGCGAATTGTCGACGCCGACGACTGACCCGTTAAGCTAAGGCGCGTTCCACCCGCCTCCTTAGCTCAGTGGTAGAGCGTTCGCCTTGTAAGCGGAATGTCATCGGTTCAATCCCGATAGGGGGCTCCACGCACCGATGGTTGTCGGTGCACGTCGGTAGCTTCCTCATATGAGGCTCTGTCGCGACTGCGGTTCACCACTGGAGAAGCGCAGCCAGAAGGCCTACTGCAGCAATGCATGTCAGGGATCAGCCCGTCGGAAGGCCAGTACGAAGCGTTGGCTCGAATCCGGCGAGGCATGGGTCGACGGTCGCCGCGGTCACTACATCCGGCAATATCTCGCCGACGCTCAGTCGAACTGCTGTGCGATCTGCGGCGCAGCCAGCGTGTGGCAGAGCCTTCCCCTCACGCTGGTCATGGACCACATCGACGGAAACCCGACCAACAATCGACGGGAGAACCTGCGATTGATCTGCCCGAACTGTGATTCACAGCTGCCCACGTACAAAAGCCGCAACCGCGGGAACGGGCGTCACTACCGCCGCGAGCGCTACGCCAACGGCCAGTCCTACTAGCCTGCCGTCGCGGTTAGACCGGGGCGGTCAGCTTACGCAGCGTCTGATACTCGGCGTCGCGATAGGGCCTGCCGTCCGGGCGGAGCAGATCGCTGAACCACACCTTGGGCACCGAGGTGTAGCGCTTATCCCAGGAATCCCACGGAAAATAGGTCTGCGTCTTGCCTGCGACCATGCCCCAGCTGTAGGCACCGACGTTGTGCCGCTTGGCAATCGGCAGCACCCCCTCGATTGTGCTGCCCTCGGTCCTGGCCAGGTACTCGGTGCACAGGATCGGCCGCCCGAACGGGGCGAGTTCCTCGACATGGGCCTCGAAATCGTGTGGGCCGCCGTAGGAGTGGAACGAGATGACATCGGAGTTGTCCAGCTGGAAATTCTCCATCTCGCTGCGGCTGCCGGGGCTCCAACCGCCCTGCCAGACACCGCTGGTCAACGGCTGAGTGGCGTTGACCGACCGGGCCCAGCCGAACACCTGCGGCAGCAGCCCACCGACGGCGTCGATCTTGTCCTTGCGTTCAACCTTGCCGTACTGCTTGGCCGGATTGTCCGGCTCGTTCCACAGGTCCCAGCCCAGGACCCGGTTGTCGTTGCGGAACTGGCTCATCACCCCGATGACGTAGTCGCGCAGCACCGGCCGGTAGCGGGGGTCGTCGATGCGCTGGGCCCCGGGGCTCTGCACCCAGCCCGAGTTGTGCACGCCGGGAACCGGTGCCCGCTGGGCGCCCGGCTTCGGGAACGGGTCCCAGCACGAATCGAAGAAGACGAAAAGCGGTTTGATGTTCTGGCGCGCCGAGATGGAGACGAATTGGGCCAGCCGGTTCTGGAAGCCGGCCCGGTCCTGTGTCCACAGCAGATCGTGCAGAAATACGCGTACGGTGTTGAACCCGAGCAGCCGGCAGGCCCCCAGTTCGCTGTCGATGCGCCGGGCGTCGTAGGTGCCCGCCCCGAACATCTCCAGCTGGTTGATGGCGTTCGAGGTGATGAAGTTGGTGCCCACCAGCCAGCCCTGCGCCTGATACCAGGCGTTGGCACGCTCGACGGGCCACTGGCCGGGCGCGGCGGTGGCGCGCGGGATGGTGGTCAGTGCCGCTGCTGCTGCCAGAACCAGCGGGATTTTGAGGGCCGTTCGACGGTGCACCTAGTGAACATAGTGGGCCCCAGCAAAGATCCCCTCGCTACGTATCACATTGCAATCATTGAGGTTTCGAATCGTTATCAGCTCAGAGCTTGCTGACCACGAACGCGGCCCCTTCACCGGCCATCCCGTTGAGCGCATAGGCCGTGTGCGCGAAGCTCGGCGCACCGGCCGGAGTGCCGTCGCAGATGGTGTCCCCGGGCGCACACAGCTCCTTGGTCTTGTCGACGTATTCGGGGCCGATCACGATCGCCGGCGCGCCGATATCGTGCATGAACTCGTCCGACGGCTCGCCGAACAGCACCACCGCGGCGACGTGCTCGGCGACGTCGGAGGGCATCGGCTTGGGCAGGTACTCCCGGTACTCGGGAGGTATGCCGTCCGGCACGGTGGCCGAGGTGGTGAACCCGGCGACGACGGCGCCCTGCGAATAGCCGCCGAGCGCCACCTTGGTCCTTGGGCAGTTCGCGGCGGTGGCCTCGATGTGGCCGGCCGCGTCCCGGATCCCGTCGACCACGGTCTTGGCGAATGCGATGCGGTCCCCGAAATTGCCGCTGGCCTCGTAGTTCACCGGGTACACATCGACCGACCGGCCGCCGGCCTGCGCGCGCAGCGCGTCGACGAAGGCCTGACCGGGCAACCCCACGCCGGGCGGCTCGAACGTGCCGCGGGCAAACACCACCTCGATATCGGGACACGGTTGGGCGGCCGCAGCTGGGGCAGGCGCGATCGGGAGGGCGCAGATGGCGGTCAGCGCGGCGCCCTGGACCAGTCTGGCTATACGCATGGCGACTCCAGGCACATCGGGTAATGCCGGTCGGTCCATGCTGACATAACCGGGATCTAGTTGAGCGGCACATTCAGAAACGGGCGCGGATCCGCGGCGCCCGGCCCGTCGAAATGCCACCACTCCCCCGCATACACCGTGAGCCCGCCGGCCTGCATCGCCTCGCGTAGCCGGGCCCGGTTGTCCTGCGCCGCCGGGCTCACGCCGTCGGTGGCGTAGGCCAGGCCGCGCGGCGAGAAGTCGTCGAATCCGGTGCCCATATCGGCTCCGGCGATGGTCACGTCGACCGAACGGCCCGCCTCATGGCTGCGCGCCGACGCGCCCGGCCGGGCCACCCAGTTCGGGTTGGGGACGGCCTCGAACATCCGGACCTGCACCTCATGCGGCCGGTAGCAGTCCCAGAACACCAGCCGGTCGGGCCGCAGCCGTGCCGCGGCCACCTTCAGACCCGGCACCAGCGACTCGTGCACCAGGCACCGTGCCCCGGCGGGGTAGAGCTGCTCACCCACGAAATTGTCGACGGTGGCGTAGCGCAGGTCGATCACCGCGTCGGGCACCACGCCGCGCACGTCCACCAGTCCGGCCGACTCCGCGGGCTCCGCCGAAGCGAGCGGCGCGGGCCCGCAGGCCAGCAGCAGCAGTCCGAGCAGGGTCCGTATCGCGGCGGAAATGGCGCTCTCTCTTTCGGGCACGTTTCCTTCCGATGTACGATAACCGCACTCTACTTACGCGCAGAAGTTGTCGATGATTCGGAGTGATCCTATGGCGGCACCGGCACCGGCCCCCGTCGCAACCCGCTACGCGGGGCGGCGGCTCGAGCGGGTGGAGGACACCCGGTTGCTCACCGGGCGCGGCACTTTCGTGGACGACGTCACCCGGCCAGGAATGCTGCACGCCTGCTTCGTGCGCAGCCCCTTCGCCCGGGCCCGAATCAACGGCGTCGACGCCACCGCGGCCCTGGCCCTGCCGGGTGTGCGCGCCGTGTTCACCGCCGACGACCTCAATGCGGAGGTGAAGGAGGCCTGGCACGCCGTGGCGGGCAAGGATATGCCCGACACCCCGCGTCCCCCGCTGGCCGAGGGCGAGGTCAAGTTCGTCGGCGATCCGGTGGCCCTCGTCGTGGCCGAGACCCGCTACCTCGCCGAGGACGCCGTCGACCTGGTCGACGTCGGCTACGAACCGTTGCGCGCCGTCGCCGACTTCTGCCAGGCGCTGACCTCCGAGGTGTCGGTCCACGAGGCCTACCCCGACAACAACGCAGGCGGGATGGGCGGCGCGCCACCCGACGAGGAGACCTTCGGCTCGGCGCCCCATGTGGTCAGCGAGCACATCTATCAGCAGATGCACGTGCCGGTGCCGATCGAGACCAGGGGCATGGTGGTCGAATGGTCGGCCTCGACCGGGGAACTGACCATCTGGGCGTCCACCCAGACCCCACACGAACTGCGGGCGTTCGCCGCCCGCCTGGTCGGCATCCCGGCCCAGCATGTGCGGGTCATCATGCGCGACACCGGCGGCGGGTTCGGCCAGAAGGTCGTGCCGATGCGTGAGGACATGTGCATCGTCCTGGCCGCCCGCAAGGTGGGCGCCGCACTGAAGTGGATCGAGGATCGCCGCGAGAATCTGATGTCGGCCGGGCAGTCCCGCCACGTCGACGGCGACGTCCGGATGGCCTTCGACGACGACGGCAACATCCTGGCCGCCGATATCGACTTCATCCAGGATGTCGGTTCGTATCCGACGCCCTACCCGGTGCTGACCACCGCCGCGATCGGCATGTTCTTCCCGGGCCCCTACCGGGTCCCCAAGGCCAGCTTCAACTACAAGACGGTGTTCTCCAACACCGCGGGCCTGCATGCGTACCGCGGACCGTGGCAGTACGAAACCCTCACGCGTGAAATCCTTCTCGACATCGCGGCCCGCAAGATGGACATGGACCCGGTAGAGCTGCGCCGTCGCAACCTGCTGCGCCGCGACGAGATGCCGTACTTCAACCCCAACGGCATGCCCTACGACCATGTCGCCCCGATCGAGACCTTCGAGCAGGCGGTCAAGATCCTCGACCACGAAGGGTTCCGCAAGGAGCAGGCCGAGGCATTGGCACAGGGCCGCTACCTCGGCCTGGGCTTCTCGGCCTACATCGAGCCGACCGGTGCGGCCACCGGCCACCTGGCCACCGAGGGCTGCACGATCCGGATGGAGCCGACCGGCAAGATCAACGTCTACGTCAACGGCGGGTCGACCGGAAACAGCCTGGAAACCACCGTTATTCAGCTCACCGCCGATGCGCTGGGCGCCGAGTTCGACGACGTCGCCACCATCCAGGGCGATACCGCGGTGACCCCGTACGGGGCGGGCACCCAGGGCAGCCGCAGCGCACCCATGACCGCGGGCGCGGTCAGCGAGGCCGGCGCCATCCTCCGCGGTCAGCTCGTCGCGATGGCCGCGGGCCGGCTCGGGGTCGAGCAATCCGAGATCGAGCTGGGCGGGTCGAAGGCCACGGCGCGCGACGATCCGGACAACAGCGTGACATTCGCCGATCTGGCCTACCGCGCCCACTACGAGCCGCAGCAGCTGCCGCCGGGCGTATCGGCGACGCTGGAGGCCACGGCCCGTTTCACCGCGCCGCCCACGGCACCGATCCACTGGGCCAACGCCACCCACGCCTGCACCTGCGAGATCGATGTCGAGACGGGCCGTGTCGACATCACCCGCTACATCGTCAGCGAGGACGTCGGCCCGATGATCAACCCGAACGTCGTCGAAGGGCAGATCGCCGGCGGCACCGTCCAGGGCATCGGCGGTGCGCTGCTGGAGAAGCTGTCCTACGACGACGACGGGAACCCGTTGTCGTCGACCTTCGTCGACTACCTGCTGCCCACCGCGACCGAGGTACCGGCCATCGAATACGGCCACGTCGAGATACCGGGGCCCGGTGTCGGCGGGTACAAGGGCGCAGGCGAGGGCGGCGCCATCGGGTCCACCCCGGCCGTCATCAACGCGGTCAACGACGCCCTGGCCCCGCTCGGGGTCACCCTGACCACACTTCCCGCCACCCCGTCCGCCATCGTCGCGCTGCTCGAAGAAAGGGGCCACTGACCGTGGAACTCAACAACGAATTCCGGGTCGCGGTTCCCGCCGCCCAGACCTGGGCGGTGCTCACCGACGTGGAACGTGTCGCCCCCTGCCTGCCCGGGGCCACCCTGCTCTCGGTGGACGGTGACGATTTCACCGGTGCGGTCAAGGTCAAGGTCGGCCCGATCACGGTGTCCTACCAGGGCGATGCGACCTTCCAGGAAAAGGATGCCGCCGCCCAGCGGGTGGTCCTCAAGGCCAACGGCAAGGAGACCAGGGGCAACGGCGGGGCGGCGGCACTCGTCACGGCGCAGCTCAAGGAGGATGGCGCCGAATCCACATTGGTGGTCGTCACCACCGACCTGACCATCTCGGGTAAGGCCGCCCAGTTCGGCCGCGGTGTGCTCGCCGACGTCTCGAGCGGTCTGATCGACCAGTTCGCCAAGAACCTGGAGGCCGAGCTGCTCGCCGGGACCACGCCGGCCGCCGAAAGCGGCTCGGCCGCTGCACCATCCGAGGCTCAGCAGGGCGCCCCGATCAACGCGTTCGCCCTGGCCAAGGTGATGGCGGTGCCGATAGCCAAGCGGTTCGCCCCGGTGATCGGCGCGGTGACGGCGGCCGGTGCCATCGGGTTCCTACTGGGCCGCAGGGGCAGGCACGCGTGAAGGCCTCCCCGTTCGCCTATCACCGACCCGGCTCGGTGACCGAGGCCGTGGCCGTGCTCGGTGAGTACGGCGACGACGCCAAGGTGCTGGCCGGCGGCCAGAGCCTGGTCCCGATGCTGGCGATGCGGCTGACCCATTTCGAGAACCTGGTCGACATCTCCCGGGTATCCGAACTCAACGACATCGAGCGGGTAGGCGATCAGGTGCGGATCGG
Organism: Mycobacterium sp. NPDC003449; assembly: GCF_053588415.1. Lineage (NCBI taxonomy): Bacteria > Bacillati > Actinomycetota > Actinomycetes > Mycobacteriales > Mycobacteriaceae > Mycobacterium > Mycobacterium sp. NPDC003449. The sequence goes on along the minus strand of NZ_JBSFPX010000065.1, from coordinate 5,517 downwards.
CGCGGGGACCCCACATGCCATGGTCGGCATGGACGACGAGGTCGCCGAATCGGTTCCGCTGCTGAGCCTGGCCACCCCGCACATCGGGCATTTTCAGATCCGGACCCGCGGCACGCTGGGCGGTGCGATCGCGCATGCGGATCCGGCCGCCGAGTACGCGGCGGTGGCGCTTGCCTTGGACGCGACCATCGAAGCCACCTCCACCAGAGGCACCCGCGAGATTCCGGCCGCCGAATTCTTCACCGGTCTGTGGGAGACGTCGCTGGCCGCCGATGAGATCCTCACCGCCGTGCGGTTTCCGGTCTGGTCCGGCCGCTGCGGCTTCGCGGTGCAGGAATTCGCCCGACGTCACGGCGATTTCGCCATCGCCGGGGCGGTGGTCGGCCTCGAACTCGACGATGACAACCGGGTGACCCGCTGTGGCATCGGGCTGCTCGGGCTCGGGCCGACACCCAAGCGGGCCACCCCGGCCGAGGACGCCGTCATCGGCACCCCGGTCGGCAACATCGCCGACGAGCAGATCGGCCGGCTCGCCATGTCGGGGCTGACCGACATCCCCGCGGATCTACAGGGGTCGGCGACCTACCGCAGCCGGGTCGGAGCCACGATGGTGGCCAGAGCCTGGAAACACGCACGCACACAAGCCGTCGAGGGAGTTGTCGATGCATGAACTGCCGCTTGCGGTTTCGGTCAACGGGCACACCCATCGCGGGATCGTCGAGCCCAGGATGACGCTGGCCGATTTCCTGCGCGAGAACTGCGGGCTGACCGGCACCCACCTCGGCTGTGAGCACGGCGCATGCGGCGCGTGCACGGTGCTGCTGGACGGGCAGGCGGTCCGGTCCTGCCTGGTTTTCGCGGTGCAGACCGACGGCCAGGAGGTGACCACCGTCGAGGGCATCGCCGACCCGGACGGTGCGCTGTCCCCGGTCCAGGCCGCGCTCAAGGAATGCCACGGCCTGCAGTGCGGTTTCTGCACACCGGGTTTCGTCACGTCGATCACCGCTCTGCTGCGCGACAACCCCAACCCCACCGATTCTGAGATCCGCGAGGGGCTGTCGGGCAACTTCTGCCGGTGCACCGGCTACCAGGGCATCGTCAACGCCGTGCACCGGGCCGGCGAGAGCCCGGCACCGGAGTCAGTCCGCTAGCTCGGCAACGACTTTCGCGATGCGGCGGGACCGGGTCTCGGCGGCCTTGGCCCCCTCGACCGAGGTGACGTGCGCCTTCTGCTTGCTGTAGGACAGGTGTTCCCAACCGGCGGCGGCGCCGGGTGACGCGTCGAGCGCCGCCCGCAGATCGCCGGGTACCTGCACGGTGCGCGGTTCGGTGTCCACGGTCAGCTCCACATCGATGGCATCGCCGCCGCCGATACCGGACTCGCCGCGGCGCTCCGCGCTGAACGGGATCAGGAACCTACCGCCCATCGGGGCGACCGTCGACCGGTACCGGTAGCCGTTCACGTCCACCACCACGGCCGGACGCCTACCCGCGCCGAGTTCCTCGACCACATGGGCGGGTACCTCGATACCGGTGTTGTTGCCGTCCTGGAACATCGTCGTCGAGAACTTCATGATTCCTCCCGTGGCCAAACCTAACGGGTAGAGGTGCCGAGCCCGACGAAACCGTCGCGATTCGTCTGGGCCGACGACTATTTCGTCGAATTGGCGCAGCTAGTTCCCCGGCACGACGCCGCGCAGCCCGTCGGCGCCGAACGCCGGCTCGAGCATCCCGGAGATATCGGGTCCGCGGCGCAGCCCGTGGCCGCCGTCGACATTGATGGTCTGCCCGGTGATCCAGCCCGCCGCGTCGCTGAGCAGGAACACCGCCAGGTTCGCGATGTCGGAGACCTCGCCGAAACGCGGCAGCGGTGTGCATGCCTTGTAGTCGTCGACGGCGGCCGGGATCTCGAAGATCGGGCCGACCATATCGGTGCGGGTCAAGCCGGGCCGGATGCTGTTGACCCGCACCCAGGACGGCCCGAGTTCGTCGGCCGCCAGCATCAGCAGGTGGTCGAGTGCGGCCTTGCTCACGCCGTAGGCGCCGAACCAGCGGTGGGTATTGCTCGACGCGATCGAGGAGATGCCGACGAACGATCCGCCGCCGCCGCGCACCAGTTCCCGGCCGGCGTGTTTGAGCAGGTACATGGTGCCGTTGACGTTGAGATCGACCGTCCGGCGCCACAGTTCCGAGTCGATCTGGGTGATCGGCCCGATGGTCTGCGACCCGCCCGCGCTGTGCACGACCCCGTGCAGCCGGCCGTGCCAGGCGGTGGCGGCGTCGACGGCGCGGCCCACCTCGTCCTCGTCGGTGACGTCGGCGGGCTGGTAGCGCACCTCGCCCGGGCCGCCTGCCACGGTGATCTCCTCAACGGCCGTGGCGAGCTTGTCGGCGTTGCGGCCGATGAGCATCGCGTTGCCCCCGGAGGCGACGATGGCGGCCGCGGCACCTTTGCCGATGCCGCTTCCGCCGCCGGTCACCAGATACGTGCGATCCGCCAACGACAGTTCCACGGCGCCAACCCCTAATCCGAAACTAGAACAGGTTCTCGTTGCGTCAAGGTGTATCACGCCGGGCCGGCTTTGGGGGCCCCAACGTGCGCCAATCCGGAACATCGGGGGGCATACCGACCGGGAACCGATTCTCGTTGGCCGAGGCCCAATGCGCGTGCCCGAGTTCGTGAATGTGGAACGCGTGCCGTAGCGCCTCGGCGAAACCCATCGCGTCGGTGGCCGCGTTCACCGAATCCTTGACCAGCAGTGCCGCCATGGTCGGCCGCTCGGCGATCCGACGGGCGAACTCGAGGGTCTTGTCGTCGAGCTCGTCGCGGGCGAAGACCTTTGACACCATCCCCAGCCGGTGGGCCTCGTCGGCGTCGATCGAATCACCGGTCAGCAGCAGCTCTTTGGCTTTTCGCGCGCCGAATTCCCAAGGGTGAGCGTAGTATTCGACGCCCGGCATACCCATCCGCACCGCGACCACATCGCTGAACCTGGCATCGTCGGCGGCCACGATCAGGTCGCAGGCCCAGATCAGCATCAGCGCGGCCGAGATCGCGTTGCCCTGCACCTGGGCGATGGTGATCTTGCGCAGGTCCCGCCAGCGCTTGGTGTTCTCGAAGTAGAAGTGCCACTCCTGCCGGTAGGTGCGTTCGGCAACCCCATCGGCCGTCGCCCCGTGGGACCGGAACGTGGGATGCTGACCGGGCCCCGGCTGCCGCTCGGCCAGCGCCTGCTCCGACCCGAGGTCGTGGCCTGCCGAGAAATTCTTGCCCCGGGCAGCCAGGATCACCACCCGCACCCGGTCGTCGGCCTCGGCCGCACCGAACGCCTCGTCGAGTTGCACCAGCAGCGTTCGGGATTGGGCGTTCTGCGCGGCGGGCCGGTTCAGCCAGATCCTGGCGATGCGCCCGTCGTCGAGGGTCTCATACTCGACCTGGCGGGGTGTGTCATCGGAACTGACCATGTCGAAACCTCGTCCTTCGCCGGCACGTAACAAACTGCACCTTACGTGTATCGCGGAAGGTGACTCACACCGGCGTCACAGCAACCTTACAGAAGTTCCACAGCAGATGCCGAGACGTGCCGGTAGAACGCCGATCCCGAGGCGAATTCCCCTTGTGAAGGGTAGGCTGTCGAGCACCGGGCGAGAACATGGCCAGGATGGGCGATCCATCGCAACCGTGCATTCAGCAAACTGGTCAGGCACTCTAGAGAAGGCGTGACGAATGGCGGATTCCCAGCTCTCATTACGACGGTTGCTCATTGCGGGCTTGTTCGCCGCGGCGGTTGCCGCGGCCCCGGCGCTCGCGGCGTTCGGCGTTCCCGCCGCCGCGCTCGCCGACTGCCCCGGCGGGGAATCCGAGGACACCTACACCGGGGTGTGCGTACCGGATCTGGTCCCGAACTCCCCCGAGTTCAGCTCCATCCCCGGCAATCCCAGCCTGCCCGCGGTGAACGAGCCCGGCGGCGGCGGCGCGATCCCGTGCACCGGCGCCAATTCCGGCCAGTGCATCGGCCTGGCCGAGGAGCAGCAGGCGCAGGGCCCCCAGCCGGAGCCGCAGTCCACGGTCGGCAGCAGCCCGACCGTGACGGGCAGTATCGGCTGATTCGCAGACTCCGCACAGGGAGCTGCCAGCGGTCTTAGACTGCCGGTGTGAGCAGGCGTTGCGCGGTCGCGGCCGGATTCGTGGCCGTCGTCGCGGGCGCTGTGGCGCCCGCCCTGCTCGGCGGTGCGTCGGGCGTCGCACTGGCGGCCTGCGTCCCCGGGGAGGAGGCCGACGTCTACACGACGGTCTGCACCCCGTTCATGGTGCCGAATTCGCCGTCGCCGTTCTCGACCATCCCGGGCAATCCGGACATCCCGGCCATCGACGGCATCCCCTGCGTCGGTGCCAGCGCAGGCGCCTGCATCGGCCTGGCCGAGAACGCCGAGGCCGAGGGGCCGCGGGCGGTTCCCCGGTCCACGATCAGCGCCAGCCCGTAGAACTCTCAGGCAACTCGTAGAACTGGTGCAGATTCTGCTCAGCTTCCATAGAATCCTCCCCGACGAGCAGTCTGAATAACTACAGAAAGCGTGACGATGGCGACCTTCCCGTATTCCATGCGACGACTGATCCTGGCCGGCGGATTTGTGGTTGCTGTGGCCGCCGCACCGGCGATCACCGCGTTTGCCGTCCCCACGCCGTCCGCCCCCGTGGCGGCCTGCCCCTCGGGTGAGGAGGAGGACCTCTACACCGGGGTCTGCGTCCCGCACACCGTGCCGAATTCGGGCGGATCCTTCAGCTCCATCCCCGGCAACCCGAGCCTGCCCGCGGTCAACGAGCCCGGCGGCGGCGGCGCCATCCCGTGCACCGGGGCGAACTCCGGCGAGTGCATCGGCCTGGCCGAGGAACAGCAGGCCGAGGGGCCCCAGCCGAACCCGGAGTCGACCGTCGGCAGCAGCCCGACCGTGACGGGCAGCATCGGCTGATCCCGGATGCGGCGGCCTGGCCCGTTCCGGTCGCATACAGTTGTCCCATGCCTGCGAAATCAGATCCCGCCGAACTCGGCGATGTGGAGCCCCTGGCTGACAGCACTGCCAGCCAGGCGCGACGCGTCGTCGCGACGTATGCGACCGACGCCGACGAATGCCGGATGTTTCTCTCGATGCTCGGCATTGGACCGTCGAAAACCGAGGCCTGAGTGACCCAGGAAGGCGGCCGGGAGGCCGTCTTCGGAGACTCCGACTTCGTCGTGGTCGCCAACCGGTTGCCGGTCGACATGGAACGGCTGGCGGACGGCACCACGCGATGGAAGCGGAGCCCGGGCGGTCTGGTGACCGCCCTGGAACCACTCTTGCGCAAACGCCGCGGGGCATGGATCGGTTGGGCCGGCATCCCCGACAGCGACGAGGAGCCGATCGACGACGACGACCTGTTGCTGGTCCCGGTCCGGCTATCGGCCCAAGATGTGTCGCTGTATTACGAGGGGTTCTCCAACGGCACCCTGTGGCCGCTCTACCACGACCTGATCGTCA
>NZ_JBSFPX010000064.1:0-33582 GCF_053588415.1 Mycobacterium sp. NPDC003449 | reverse complement strand
GCCGCCGCCGCCCCAGGCGCCATCACCGCGATCGACACCCACTGGATCTGGCAGGACGGGCAGCGGATCACCAAGCGGCCCTTCCTGATCGTCGACGGATACCTCGAGGTGCCTGCCGCACCGGGGCTCGGCGTGGACCTCGACGAGGAGCGGGTGGCCGCGGCCCATGAGCTCTACCTGGCCAACGGCCTCGGGGCCCGCGATGACGCGGTGGCCATGCGGTACCTGGTCCCCGGGTGGGAATTCGACAACAAACGTCCTGCGTTGCAGAGGAACTGAGCGTGAAGATCGTCGTCGCCGACACTCATCTGACATCCCACCGCGCCGCGCTGGAGGCCGGGGTCCCTGCTGAGGCAACGCTGCACTGGATGACGCCTGGCGATCCGGCGGTCGCGGCGGAGTTGCGCGACGCCGATGTGTTCGTCGGCAGCCGGTTCACTGCCGAGATGGCCGACGCCGCGACGAATTTGCGGCTGATCCATGTCAACGGTGCCGGTACCGACCGGGTCGATTTCGCCAGCTTGAGACCGGAAGTGCTGGTGGCAAACACGTTTCACCACGAATCTTCGATCGCCGAGTATATCGTCGGAGCCGCGGTGATGCTGCGCCGGAACCTGCCCGCGCAGGACCGCGCGTTGCGGACGGGTCGGTGGGCCACCCCGGGGTATGACCGCTCGATCGGTCAGTCCAGCTCGTTGCAGGGCGCCCGCGTCGGCTTCGTGGGATTCGGCCACATCGGGCGCGCGAGCTGGCATCTGCTGCATACCTTCGGGGCCGAAGGTATGGCCGTCACCGGCAGCGGCCGGCTGGACGCCGACACCGAAGGGCTCGCCTGGAGCGGTGGCCCTGACCGGCTGGACCAGTTGATGGCCGAAGCCCAGTTGGTGGTGATCTGCGCGCCGCTCACCGAGCAGACCGTCGGGATGATCGGGGGTGCCCAATTGCGTGCCCTCGGGCCCGACGGTGTCCTGATCAACGTCGGCCGGGGCCCGCTCGTCGTGGAAGCCGACCTCTACGAGGCGCTTTCGTCGGGCACTATCGCCGGCGCCGCGATCGACGTGTGGTACAGCTACCCGGACTCCTCGGGATACGGCAGCCCCAGCGCGCTGCCGTTCGGTGAGTTGCCGAATGTGTTGATGACGCCACACGTATCGGGCGTCACCACCAACACGTTCGCCGGCCGGGCCGGTGACATCGCCGCCAACATCGGCAGGCTGCACCGGGGCGAGCCGCTGAAGAATGTGGTTCGCACCAAGACGTCGCAGGTCTAGAAACCGCTCACTCGCTCGGCGACGGCTGTGCCGTCAACTGCCCGCGCCTTGAACTGGACAAACGGTGCGGCTTTGGGGTGACTCCGTCCCCAGGCACCCGATCACGCGACGCCCCGCTGCGACGACGCCGAACGGTTGGGGTGGTGTCGGCGTTCAGGTAGACGGGTGACCCGGTCTCAGTACCGGGGCGCCTGCTCTATCACCGTAGTCACCACCAGTCAGGGAGTGTCGGGATGTCGAACGATGCAATACGCCACGAGTCGGAGCACGTGCCGGGTCGTCGGGGAGTAGGTGCAGGATCTCGCGGGATCGACGATTTCTAAGCCCGTGCGGCGGTTGTGGATTCCGCCGTTGGTGATCGTGGTGACTGCGATCTTCGGAGCCACTGCCGCCTCATGCCTTCTGACGTCGCCATGAACGCCAACGGTGTGGGCAGGCACGCTGAGGCGCGGCGGCCGCGGCTGGCATGGGCGATCCGCAGATTCTCGGTTCCGATCATTCTGGGATGGATCGCGATCACCGTCCTGGTGACTGTCGCGGTACCTCCGCTTGAGGTTGTCGAACAACAGCATTCGGTATCGCTCAGTCCCCCGGACGCCCCGTCCGTCAAGGCGATGACGCGGATGGGCGAAGTGTTCCAGGAGTCGAATTCCGAAAGCGTCGCCGTCATCGTTTTCGAGGGGCAGGATCCGCTCGGCGACGACGCCCACCGGTACTACGACTCCATCGTTCGCCAATTGAAGGGCGATACGGCGCATGTGCAGCACGTCCAGGACTTCTGGGGCGACCCGCTCACCGCGGGTGCCGCGCAAAGCGCTGACGGTAAAGCCGCCTACGTTCAATTGAATCTGGTCGGAAGCTTTGGTCAGGCGCTGGCGAACGAATCGGTGCAGGCCGTCAAAGACACCGTAGAGAACACGGCGGCCCCACCGGGAATTCAGGCTTTCGTCACCGGTCCGGCCGCGATCGTCGCCGATGTGGGGCTCAGCGGCAACAAGACGGTGCTGCTGATCACCTTGGTCACGGTCGGCGTGATCTTCCTGATGTTGCTTCTGCTCTACCGCTCGTTCCCCATCGTCATCATCCTTCTGCTGACGGTTGCGCTCGAGCTGCAGGTGGCCCGCGGCCTGGTCGCGTTCCTCGGCCTCCACGGCCTCGTCGGTCTCACCACCTACGTCGTCAACCTGTTGGTGTCGGTCGGCATTGCGGCAGGCACGGACTACGGGATCTTCTTCACCGGTCGATACCAGGAGGCCCGCCAAGCCGGAGAAGACCGAGAATCGGCCTACTACACGGCATACCGCAGTGTCGCGAAGGTCGTGCTGGCCTCCGGGGTGACGATTGCCGGCAGCATCGCCTGCCTGAGCTTCACCCGCCTGCCGTATTTCCGGCCGTTGGGCATCCCTGGCGCGGTGGGGATCCTGGTGGCGGTCGCCGTCGCGCTGACCCTGGTTCCTGCGACCATCGCGGTCGGGAGCCGGGTCGGCATCTTCGACCCCAAACGGATGGTCGTCACGCGTCGCTGGCGTCGGGTCGGCACCGCGATTGTCCGGTGGCCCGTGCCGGTACTCGTCGCGACGATCGGGATCGCGCTCATCGGGTTGTTGACGTTGCCCGGGTACCAGCCCAGCTACAGCGACCAGAAGTACATTCCACAGGACATCCCGGCCAACCAGGGATTCGCTGCTGCGGCACGGCATTTCCCCGAGTCGAAGACGTCGACGCCGGACCTGCTGTTGGTTCAGGCCGATCATGACCTGCGAAATCCGGCCGATCTGCTGGTCCTGAACAGGCTCTCCAAAGCGGTTTTCGCGGTCCAGGGAATTTCCAGTGTGCAGTCGATCACCCGGCCCGAAGGAACCCAGATCGACCATTCGACGATTCCGTCCATGCTGAGCATGTCCAATGCCAGCCAACGCCTGAGCCTGCCCTTCCAGAGGGCGCGGATGGACGATCTGCTCAAGCAGGCCGACGAGATGAGCGCGACGCTCGATCTCATGCGGCATATGTACGAGTTGATGCAACAGCTGGCCGGGATCACGCACAACACGGTCGAGACAACGCATGATCTTCAGGCCGTCACCAATGAACTGCGGGACCATGTTTCGGATTTCGACGACTTCTGGCGGCCGTTGCGCAATTATCTGTATTGGGAACCACACTGTTTCGACATCCCGTTATGTGAGTCGATCAGGTCCATATTCGGTGCGCTCGACGGCATCGACGAGATAGCCGACAAGATGAAGGGTCTGGTCGAGAACCTGGACCAGCTCGACAGCCTCATGCCGCAGCTGCTTGTGCAGTTCCCGCAATTGATCGCCACCATGGAGAACACCCGCACGATGATCCTGACGATGCACAGCACCATGTCGGGCATCTTCGACCAGATGGATGATTCGAGCGACAACGCGACGGTCATGGGTAAGGCGTTCGATAGTGCCAACAACGACGATTCGTTCTACCTGCCGCCGGACGTTCTGCAGAACGAAGACTTCAAACGGATCATGAAGATCTTCATGTCGCCGGACGGGAAGGCGACCCGGCTGCTGATTGCGCAGCGCAGCGATCCCGCGACACCCGAGGGCATTTCACGCGTCGAACCGATCTACGTCGCGGCCGAGGAGGCGCTCAAGGGCACTCCGTTGGAGAGTGCGACGATTTCTGTCGCCGGAACAGCGGCAGGTGTGAAAGATCTGGTCGACGGGTCCAAGATCGATCTTCTGATCGCGGGCGTGGCGGCCCTGTGCCTGATCTTCCTGATCATGGTGATCATGACGCGCAGCCTGGTCGCCGCGCTGATCATCGTCGGCACGGTGGCGATGTCGCTCGGCGCATCCTTCGGGCTGTCGGTCCTGGTGTGGCAGCACATATTGGGCATACAGATCAACTGGGTCGTCCTGGCGATGTCTGTCATCGTGCTGCTCGCCGTGGGATCCGACTACAACCTGCTGCTCGTCTCGCGGATGAAAGAGGAACTCCACGCGGGCATCAACACCGGCATCATCCGGGCGATGGGCGGGACCGGCAAAGTCGTCACTGCGGCCGGCCTGGTGTTCGCCGCGACGATGGGTTCGATGATCGTCAGCGACCTGCTGACCATCGGGCAGGTGGGTACCACGATCGGCCTCGGTCTGCTGTTCGACACCGTGGTGGTGCGTGCCTTCATGACGCCGTCCATCGCTGCGCTGCTCGGCCGTTGGTTCTGGTGGCCACAACGTGTGCGTCCCCGCCCGGCCAGCGCCATGCTTCGGCCGACGGGTCCGCGCCCGCTGGTGCGTTCACTGTTGCTCGGGGATTAGCGAATTCGGATGAATACTGGGCATTCCCGGCCGCCGTTCATCGCGCGGACCATCCGTGCGTTCTCCCCGCTCATCATCGTCGCCTGGATCGTGGTGGTCCTGGTGACGAATCTGGCCTCGGTCGGAGGGAACTGGAAATCCGCCGTCGGATCGCTCGAGTGGGTCGCCGAGCAGAATTCGGTGTCGCTCATGCCGCAGGATGCGCCGTCGGCACGGGCCCTGAAGCGGATGGGGCAGCTGTTTGCGGAATCGGATTCGGACAGCGCGGCGATGATCGTGCTGGAGGGCCAGGATCCGCTGGGCGCCGATGCTCACGGGTACTACGCCGAGTTGGTCGGACGTTTGCGCAACGATTCCGAGCACGTCGAACATGTGCAGGATCTGTGGGGAGATCGGCTCACCTCGTCGAGTGTGCAGAGTCCTGACGGCAAAGCCGCCTATGCGCAGCTGAATCTGGCCGGAAATCAAGGCACCCCGCTGGGCGACGAGTCGGTGACCGCGGTCCGCGGCATCGTCGACGACCTACCGGCCCCGGCCGGGGTGCACGCCTATGTGACCGGTGCGGCACCGCTCGCATCGGATCTGCAGCGCAGCGGCAACCAGTCCATCCTGAAGATCACCCTGGTGACGTCGGTGATCATCTTCGTGATGCTGCTCCTGGTCTACCGATCGTTCATCACGGTTGTCCTGCTGCTGACCATGGTGGGTGTCGAGTTGGCCGCGGCGCGTGGCATCGTCGCGCTCCTGGGTCATCATCAGCTTTTCGTGCTCTCCACCTTTGCCGTCAACATGCTGGTGTTCTTGAGTATTGCGGCCGGAACCGATTACGGTATCTTCTTTTTCGGCCGATACCAGGAAGCCCGACAAGCGGGCGAAGACCGTGAAGCGGCCTATTACAGCACGTATCGATCGACCGTGCCGGTGGTATTGGCCTCCGGCCTGACCATCGCCGGCGCGATTCTGTGCCTCACCTTCACCCGGTTGCCCTACTTCCACACGATGGGGATACCGTGCTCCATCGGCATGGTGACGGCCGTGACCGTCGCGGTGACGCTGGTTCCCTCGGGGATCGCCGTCGCCGGCAGATTCGGTCTGGTGGAGCCCAAACGGAAACTGCGAGTGCGTCGTTGGCGTCGGATCGGCACGGCGATCGTGCGGTGGCCGGGTCCCATCCTGGTCTCATCGTGCGCGGTGGCGCTGGTTGGGTTGCTGGCACTGCCGGGGTATGAGACCAGCTACGACGACAAGGCGTACATATCCGGCGATATTCCGGCCAACCAGGGATTCACCGCTGCCGAGCGGCATTTCAGCCAATCGCGTTTGCAACCCGAAGTGCTCCTGGTCGAATCCGATCACGACTTGCGGAATCCGGCAGATTTCCTGGTGTTGAACAGGCTGGCCAAGGCGGTGTTCAAAGTGCCTGGGGTATCCCGGGTGCAGGCGATCACCCGACCGGAGGGCACCCCGATCGAACACACCTCGATACCGTTCCTGCTGAGCCTGCAGAGCGCTGGTCAGGCGCAGGCGACGAACTTCCAGAAGTCGACCATCGACGACATCCTCAAACAGGTCGACGACATGGATACGATGATCGCGACCCTGCGCAACCTGCGCGGGATCTTCGAACAGCTCACGGCCACCACTCACCACATGGCGGCGAATACGCACGAGCTGCAGGAGATCACGGCCGAGCTGCGCGGCAGCATTGCGCTCTTCGATGATTTCCTGCGGCCGTTGCGCAACTATTTCTACTGGGAGCCACACTGTTTCGACATTCCGATGTGCTGGTCGCTGCGATCGATATTCGACACTGAAGACAGCGTCGACGAACTCGACGACAAACTGGCAATACTCGTCGACAACATCGACCAGCTCGACAGGGTGCTACCGCAGATACTGGAGGAACTTCCCCGGCTGATCGATGTCGTGCAGACCTTCCGGACCATGTCGCTGACCCTGTACAGCACCGCGTCGGGCCTGATCGCCCAGGCCGAGGAATCGAGCAAGGACGCGGCCGTCCTGGGGCAAACATTCGATGCCGCCAAGAACGACGATTCGTTCTACCTGCCGCCCGAGGTGTTCGAGAATCCCGACTTTCAACGCGCGATGACGCAGTTTCTGTCGCCGGACGGAAAGGCCGTGCGGTTCATCATTTCCCACCGAGGTGAGCCTGCGACCGCCGGGGGCATCGCACGTGCTGAGCAGATCCGCACCGCGGCCGAAGAGGCACTCAAGGGAACACCTTTGGTCAGTAGCCAGATCTACCTGGCCGGAGCCGCGTCGACCGCAAAGGACTGGCGCGACGGTTCCACCTACGATCTGCTGATCGCGGGGATCGCGGCGATCAGCCTGGTGTTCATCATCATGCTGATCATTACCCGGAGCTTTGTCGCGGCGCTGGTGATCGTCGGGACGGTGGCCCTGTCGTTAGGCGCATCGGTCGGGCTCTCGGTGCTGCTGTGGCAGTACGCATTGGGCATCAAACTGCACTGGATAGTCCTGGCGATGTCGGTGATCATCCTGTTGGCGGTCGGTTCCGACTACAACCTGCTGCTGGTGTCGCGGATGAAGGAGGAACTCGTCGCGGGCATCAACACCGGAATCATCCGATCGATGGGCGGAACCGGAAAGACCGTCACGTCGGCGGGGTTGGTGTTCGCGGCGACCATGGCCGCCATGGTCGTCAGCGATCTGCGCATCATCGGTCAGATCGGCACCACGATCGGGCTGGGGCTGTTGTTCGACACGCTGGTGGTGCGCGCGTTCATGACTCCGTCGCTCGCGGCGGTGCTGGGACGGTGGTTCTGGTGGCCGCAGCGGGTGCGTTCCCGGCCGGCCAGCACGCTGTTGCGGCCCTATGGGCCACGGCCACTGGTCCGGTTACTGCTCGGGCAGCAGCATCCCGACGAACGCGTGCTGAGCTCGCGGGCCGACCAGCGCTGACTACCAGTTGGGAAAGCCGCCCTCGGGGCCCAGCATCCGCTCCAGCCGGGCCCGGTTGATTTTCGCCAGCTCGTCGCGGACCGCCTTGCGTTCGGTCTCGTGATCGTTGTGCAGACGGTCGGCGATACCGCTCAGGATCTGGTCGGCGTCACAGTCGGCCGAGAACATCACGAAGCTGAAGCCGAACCGTTCGATGTAGTCGGCCATCGCGGTCCGCAGTGGCGCGGTGGCGGGCCGCTCGGTCCGGCGATGCCCGAACGGCGGGCAGGCCTGCAACACCTCGTCGACGGAGCCGTCGCCGAGGCCGAACAGCAATGCGTCGGCGGTACGGAACAGCGAATCGTGATCGGGATAGGGGCGGCTGCGGGCCAGCGCTTCGGCCAGCGGCACGCTGTTGCAGCACTCGTAGACCGCGTGCACCGCCCGGCGCATCGGCAACAGGTTGTAGGCCTCAAGCCCGATGCCCTGATGCATCAACACACCACAATCATCGAAGCCGGATAGAACGGGTGCGTTACCTCGTGTTACGGCGACGCTAAAAGATCAGTGCCCGGGCTTGAACCGCTCGATCGATCGCTGCAACTCGGCCTCGGCCTCCTCGCGGCCCACCCAGTCGGCCGCCTTGACGTACTTGCCCGGTTCCAGGTCCTTGTAGTGCACGAAGAAGTGCTTGATCGCCTCGAGCTCGAACGGCGGCACATCGGCCAGGTCCTGGATGTGGTCCCAGCGCGGATCGCCGGCGGGCACGCACAGCAGCTTGTCGTCGCCGCCGGCCTCATCGGTCATCTTGAACATCGCCACCGGCCTGGCCTCGACGATGCAGCCGGGGAACACCGACTCGGGCAGCAGCACCAGCGCGTCCAGCGGATCGCCGTCCTCACCGAGGGTGTTCTCGAAGAACCCGTAGTCGGCCGGGTAACCGAAGGCGGTGTAGAGGTAGCGGTCGAGTTTGACCCGCCCGGTTTCGTGGTCCACCTCGTACTTGTTGCGTGAACCCTTCGGAATCTCGATGACGACGTCGTGCTCCACCGTCGCGGCTCCTTCGCATCTGCGGTCTGGGGTCGTCGGGCGACGACGCGGGTCAACCCTAATGGAGCGATAGGCTGGCCTACAGCGGTGGTTCGCCCGAACCGACCGAGAGCAGGAGAAACATGCGGCCCACCCGGTGGCGGCGGTCGACCCACGTGGCGGTCGGCGTCGCAGTCGTCGCGCTGGTCGCTGCCCTGGTCGCGGCGGCCGCGGTGCTCACCGGGTACCGCTCCAGCGACGCCGCCGCGGTCAAACCCGCACCCCCGCCCGCGACCGCGTCCCCCGGGGTGATCCCGGTCGACATGTCGGCGCCCACCCCGACCACGAGCGGGCTGGCGGCCGCCCTGGCGCCGGCCCTGGCCGACCCCAACCTGGGCGCGGTGACCGGGCGGATCACCGACGCCGACACCGGTGCGCAGCTGTGGGAACAGGGTGCCGATGTGGCGATGCAGCCGGCTTCGGTCAACAAGGTGCTGACCACGGCGGCCGCGCTGCTCGCCCTCGACCGCGACGCCCGGCTGACCACCACGGTGCTGGTCTCCGATCAGCAGCCCGGACTGGTGGTGCTCAAGGGCGGCGGCGACACCACGCTGTCGGCGGCTCCCGCAGGAACCGACACCTGGTACAAGGGTGCGGCCCGGATCAGCGACCTGGCCGACCAGATCCGGCAGAGCGGGGTCAAGGTCACCACGGTGCGGGTCGACACCAGCGCCTATTCCGGGCCGACCATGGCCCCGGGCTGGGATCCGGCCGATATCGAGGGCGGCGATATCGCACCGATGGAATCGGTCATGCTCGACGGCGGACGCACCCAGCCCGTCACCATCGAGTCCAGGCGGTCCACCACACCGGCGTTGGACGCCGGGCGGGCCCTGGCCGCGGCGCTGGGAATCGAACCCGAGTCGGTGACGCTGATGCCGTCCGGCATGTCCGATGGCCGCAAGGTCGCCGAGGTGCAGTCGGAGGTGCTGATCGAGCGGCTGCGCCAGATGATGAACGAATCCGACAATGTGATGGCCGAGTCGGTCGCGCGCGAGATCGCCGCGCAGTCCGGCCGCCCGCAGAGCTTCGACGGCGGCGTCGACGCCGTGCTGGGGCAGCTGGACCGGGCCGGAATCGACACCACGGGCGCTCATCTGGTCGACTCGAGTGGGCTGTCGGTGGATGACCGGCTGACCGCCACGACCCTCGACGAGGTGGTGACCGCCGCAGCGGGCAACACCGAGCCCAGGCTGCGGCCGCTGGTCGACCTGCTGCCGATCGCGGGCGGCAGCGGCACCCTGTCCAACCGCTACCTCGACACCGAGGGCGGCCGCGCCGCCGCGGGCTGGCTGCGGGCCAAGACCGGATCGTTGACCGGCACCAATGCGCTGGCCGGGATCGTCACCGACGACAACGGCCGGGTGCTGACGTTCGCGCTGATCTCCAACAACGCCGGGCCCACCGGGCGGACATCGATCGACGCGCTGGCCTCGGTGCTGCGCACGTGCGGATGTGGCACATGAGCAGGCCCACCATCACCGCCGGCCGCGCCGTCGACTGGGGCTTCGCCGCGACCGTCG
Organism: Mycobacterium sp. NPDC003449; assembly: GCF_053588415.1. Taxonomy (NCBI): domain Bacteria; kingdom Bacillati; phylum Actinomycetota; class Actinomycetes; order Mycobacteriales; family Mycobacteriaceae; genus Mycobacterium; species Mycobacterium sp. NPDC003449. Next base: position 23,478 of record NZ_JBSFPX010000064.1, on the reverse strand, counting down.
GAGCCAAACTGGCCAGGCCTGCCCCCGCGGCCACGGATTACACCCGCGACCAGGCCGTCCGGCAGCTCTACGAAAGTGCCAGGGCCGCAGAGCTTCCGGTGCGTGAGGTGACCGGCCTCAACGAGGGCGCCGAGATGCCGGAGGCCCGGGTGGTCGACCGGCCCGACTGGATCCGGGCGGCCACCCGGTCGATGCGGGTGATGACGGGCGGAGTCCCCGACGGAACGTCCGACGACGATCACAAACCCGGCTTCATCACCGGGCGGGTGACCGGTGCGCAGACCGGCGCGGTGCTGGCCTTCATCTCCACCGGGATCCTCGGCCAGTACGACCCGTTCGGTCCGGATGGCGGCGAGCTGCTGCTGGTGTACCCCAACGTGATCGCGGTGGAGCGTCAATTGCGGGTCGTGCCTGCCGATTTCCGGCTGTGGGTGTGTCTGCACGAGGTGACCCACCGGGTGCAGTTCCGGGCGAATCCGTGGCTGGCCGACCATATGTCGCAGGCGTTGGCGGTGCTCACCCAGGACGTGGGCGAGGATGTCGGCGCGGTGATCGGCCGGCTGGCCCAGTTCGTCCGAACTCAGCGGGCCGGGACCGAAAACTCTGCGCCAGAACCGAATTCGACCGGGATGATCGGTCTGATGCGAGCCGTGCAGGCCGAGCCGCAGCGGCGGGCACTGGATCAGCTGCTGGTGCTGGGCACGCTGCTGGAAGGGCATGCCGACCATGTGATGGACGCGGTGGGCCCGGCCGTGGTGCCCACGGTGGGCACCATTCGCCGGCGATTCGACGAGCGCAGACAACGCAAACAACCCCCGGTGCAGCGCCTGGTGCGGGCCCTGCTGGGATTCGACGCCAAGATCAGCCAGTACACCAGGGGCAAGGCGTTCGTCGACCAGGTGGTCTCGACCGTCGGGATGCCCCGGTTCAACACCATCTGGACCGATGCCGACACCCTGCCGCTGCCGAGCGAGATCGACGAACCCGCGCAATGGATCGATCGGGTGCTGTAGCGGCGCTGCGGCGCGTGGTGGCGGCGTGCGGCGAGCAGATCGACGGCGAGCACTGGTGCGTCGCACTGTCCGGCGGCCCGGATTCGCTGGCCTTGACGGCGGTCGCCGCGGCCCAGCGGCCCACCACCGCGCTGATCGTCGACCACGGGCTGCAGGCCGGGTCGCGGGCCGTGGCGGACTCCGCCAGGAATCAGGCCATGACGTTGGGATGCGTTTCAGCACAAGTCATTCCGGTGGTGGTCGGACGGTCCGGCGGGCCGGAGGCCGCCGCCCGCGCCGCTAGGTACACCGCACTGCAGGCGGCCAGGGACGGGGCCGCCGTGCTGCTCGGGCACACTCTCGACGATCAGGCCGAGACGGTGCTGCTCGGGCTGGGCCGGGGGTCGGGGCCGCGGTCGATCGCCGGGATGCGCCCGCACGACCCGCCGTGGCACCGGCCGCTGCTGGGGGTGCGACGGAGACTGACCCACGCGGTATGCGATGAGCTGGGGCTCGCCCCCTGGCACGATCCGCACAATGCCGAGCCACGGTTCACCAGGAGCCGGTTGCGACTGGATGTCCTTCCGCTGCTGGAGGAGGTGCTGGGCGGGGGCGTGGCCGAGGCGCTGGGCCGCACCGCCACCGCGCTGCGGGAGGACACCGACACCCTCGACGAACTCGCGCGGCGCGCCCTCGACGGCGCCGTCACCGACGACGGCGGCCTGGACCTCGCGGAGCTGGCCGGGCTGCCCGCCGCGCTGCGTCGCCGCGCCATCCGTGGCTGGTTGCTGGCCGGGGGCGCCACCGATCTGTCCGACACCCAGATCCGGGCGGTGGACCGGCTGGTGACGGCGTGGCGCGGGCAGGGCGGGGTCGCGGTCGGCTCCTCGTTGCCGGGGCAGCGCCTGTTCGCGGGCCGCCGCGACGGCGTGCTGCGGCTGCGCGCCGAACAGGTCTAGAACGCGAGGCCGGCTTCGCGAGCCTCCTCGACCAGCGACGAGGCCAGCTACGTCACCGGGACCTCGCTGGTGGTCGACGGCGGTTACCTCGCCCCGTAGCCACCCCGACAACCTCCCGACAGCTGGTCGCGTTGGTTATGCGGGGGGCCGCATGGCACGCTGTTTCTCGTGGATGCCCAATCTGCCGAGCTGTACCCGGGTGACATCAAGTCGGTGCTGCTGTCCGAGGAGCAGATCCGGACTCGGACCGCCGAACTCGCCGAGCAGATCGCCGAGCAGTACCGCGACGATCTCGGCGCCGAGGATCTGCTGCTGATCACCGTCCTCAAAGGTGCGGTCATGTTCGTCACCGACCTGGCCCGCCGCATTCCGCTGCCCACCCAGCTGGAGTTCATGGCGGTCAGCTCGTACGGCTCGTCGACCTCGTCATCGGGTGTGGTGCGCATCCTCAAGGACCTCGACCGCGACATCAACGACCGCGACGTGCTGATCGTCGAGGACATCATCGACTCCGGGCTCACGCTGTCCTGGTTGCTGCGCAACCTGGCCACCCGGTCGCCGCGGTCGCTGCGGGTGTGCACGCTGCTGCGTAAACCCGACGCCGTGCGCACCGACATCGACGTCGAATATGTCGGCTTCGATATTCCCAACGAGTTCGTCGTCGGCTACGGCCTGGACTACGCCGAGCGGTACCGCGACCTGCCCTATATCGGCACGCTCGACCCGAAGGTCTACGAGCTCTGAGGCCTCAGGCCAGCTCCCAGACCACCGTCACGTCGAAGTCGACGGTCTGCTGGCCCGGTTCCAGCGGGACCGCCTCCATGGCCGCCCGCGGCATCGGGGTCGGCGGCGCCGTGGAGCCGGACTCCTCGGAGATCGACAACACCTTGCCGAGGTCGGAACCCGACAGGTCGGCGTACTGCTCGGCGCGGTTCTTGGCGTCGTCGAAGGCCCTGGACCTGGCGTCGCGCACCAGATCGGAATCGTCCTCGATCGAATAGGCCACCGAGTTGATCCGGGTGGCGTCCCCGCCGGTGCTCGCGATCAGGGCCAGCCGCTCCGAGGCCCGGCTGGTGTCGCGGATCTTGACCTTGATCGCATTCGAGGCGCGGTAACCGGTGATCGTGCTGCCCGCCGAACCGTCGGAGTCGAACTGCGGCTGCACCGAGACCTGGGTGGTGGCGATGTCGGCGCGGTCGGTGCCCGCGCCGACCAAGGCGTCGATCACGGCCTGCTGACGCTGGCTGGACTGGTTGAGGGCGCCGCTGACGTCGGGGGCGGTGAACTCCATCGCCACATCGGCGGTCAGGGTGTCCGGGACGCCCTGTACCTGGCCGTTGCCGACGACGGTGACCTGACGGGGCTCGGTCTTCCCACCCGACGCCGGTCCCGAGGTCGCATCGCAGGCCGAGAGGCCGAGGGTGGCGGCGGTCAGACCGGCCAGGGCGAGAACACGAAATCGCATGGCTGTTGACCCTACCGCCACCTCACGGTGTCACCATGATCTTGCAGTGCCGGTCCGGATCGGCGAGTTCCTCGAAGGCGGCACCGACACCGTCCAGGTCGACCGAGCCGGTGATCATCGGCGCCACGTCGATCTCACCCTCGGCGATGGCCCGCAGCGAGTTCGCGAATTCGGCCGGGTCATAGCCGAACACGAACTGGATGTTGATCTGCTTGGTGATCGCGAAGAACGGGTGCACGGTGTCGGGCTGCATACACACCCCGGCCACCACCACCCTGGCGCCGACCGGGGCCCGGCGCAGTACGTCGTCGATGATGCCGGGCGCACCGACCGCCTCGAACACCACCGCGGGTGTGCACCCGTGAAACGGTGAGTCCCCGGCCGGGTCGAGCGTCAGGTGTGCGCCCACGGTACCGGCGAGTTCCCGCCGGGCCGGTGAAAAATCAGATGCCACAATGGTTTCCACGCCGCGCATGTTGAGTGCGGCGATGATCGCGATGCCGACCGGGCCGCAGCCGATGACCAGTGCGGTCTCGCCGCGTTCGATCCGCGAGGCGTTGACGGCGTGCAGGCCGACGGCCATCGGCTCGGTGAGGGCGGCGCGGCCGGCATCGAGTCCGTTCGGTATCGGCAGCAGCAGTGGCGCCGAGAGCAGCATCCGCTCGGCGTAGCCGCCGATCGTGGTGTTGCTGTAGACGATCATGTCGGCGCCGTCCGGTCCGAGCAGCACCGGAAGCGATGTCACCAGGGTGCCCGGCGCGGGCGTGTCGGTGCCCGGCCCCGCCTCGACGATCTCGGCGCTGAACTCGTGGCCCATGAAGATGTCGCCGGACAGGTCGATACCGGCGTTGATGTCGGGCAGGCCCTCCATCTGGGCTCCCGCCGCCAGCATCTGTTCGCCGTGCTTGGCGAAATGCAGGTCGGAGCCGCAGATTCCGCAGGCCTTGACGTCGACCAGGACCTGACCCGGTCCCGGAACCGGTTCGGGGACATCGTCGCGCACCACCATGCGGCCGTCGCGCAGCACTGCGGCCCGCATCAGCTCTTCCCTTCTTCCGTGGTGTGCTCGGTGATGGCGTTGACGATGGCCTGCCCGGCCCGGCCCAGCAGTTGGTCGCGCATGCCCTTGGCCCAGTCGTGGGAGGCCCGGGCCGCCGTCAGCTGGCCCTTGAAGTGTGGGATCACCTCGCGGGCGAACAGTTCATAGGAGTGGAAGGTGGCCGCAGGCGGCGCCCAGTCGTGCCCGAGCAGCAGCAGCGTGCCGAACCCGCCGGAGCGGTCCAGCAGATCCTGGATGTAGCCGATCGCATCGGCGGTGGTGCCGATGCAGCAGTTGCCCTTGGATGCATAGTTCTCGACGAACTCGTACGGCGACGGTGCCGCCTCGGTCTTGTCGGCCAGCGGCACGAAACCGGCCGCGCCGAAGTAGTCGGCGAAATCCTGCAGTCCGTAGGTGCAGTCCTCGATGGCCTGTTCGCGGGTGTCGGCGAGATGGACGATGCCCAGTACCCGCCAGTCCGCGCGGTCGGGTTCGGGCCGCCCGGCCTTGGCCGCCTGCTCGCGCACCACATCCCAGGTGGTCTCCACGGCCGCGTAGCCACCCGGCACCGACATCGACAACGACAGCAGCGATGTCCCCAGCGCCCCGGCCAGCCGCGGACCGGACGGCGAAATCATTGCCGCGGTGGAGATCTCCGGATACGGCCAGGTGTAGGGCCGGATGTGCAGCGCCGCGTCGCGCAGGGTGAACCAGTCGGTCTCGCGGTTGATGCGTTCATCGGGGGCGGCCCGGAACAGGGCCAGGATCGCCTCGAGCGATTCCTGCATCATCGGCCGCTGATCGACCGGATCGATGCCCATCATGTAGGCGTCCGACGGCAGCGCCCCCGGGCCGGTGCCGAACATCACCCGGCCCCGGGTCAGGTGGTCGAGCAACACCCAGCGGTCGGCCACCATCAGCGGATGGTGATAGGGCAGCGACACCACCCCGGTGCCCAGCCGGATATGGCGGGTCCGCTCGGCCGCCGCGGCGATGAACACCTCCGGGCAGGCGATGAGCTCGTACCCGCCGGAGTGGTGTTCGCCGAACCATGCCTCGTCGTAGCCGAGCCGGTCCAGCGCCTGCACCCGGTCCATGTCGTATTGCAGTGCGGTGGTGGGGGATTGGCCGACCGGATGGAACGGTGTAATGAAGACACCGAAGTTCAGCGGGGTCATGCGAGCGCCCCGAGGAACTCCAGCAGCGCGGCGTTGACCTCGTCGGGGCGCTCCTGCTGCACCCAGTGCCCGGCGCCGTCGAGCAGCACCTCGCGATACTCCCCGGTGGCCACATCGCGCACGTGGTCGCGCGGCGTGAAGCCCAGCACCGGATCGTCGGCGCCGGCCAGGAACAGCGTCGGAACCGTGATGGTCTGGGTGCGGATCCGGTCCGCATCCGGATCGGTGAGCTCCCAGTTGCGGTCGAAGTTGCGGTACCAGTTCAGCGGGCCGGTGAACCCGGTCTCGGTGAACGCCTCGACGTAGACGTCGAACTCGTCGGCGGTGATCCACTCCGGCAGTGGCGGCAGCGGCCGGTCGGCCAGGTTCTCGGGGGCCTCGCCGAAGCCCTCCAGCGCGATCATCCGGCGCATCGACTGGCGCACGTCGGCGCCCAGCGCGGCGTCGGCGACGCCGGGTTCCTGGAAGTACAGGATGTAGAAGAAGTTGTCGCCGAAGATCTTGCGCCAGATCCGGACCGGCGGCGCGGACGCCCGCGGGACCGGCGGCACGCTCAGCGCGGCGACGGCGCGGGCCCGGTCCGGGAAGAACAGCGGGAAGTTGGTGGCCACCGGTGACCCCCAGTCGTGGCCGACCAGCACGGCCTGCCCGGCTCCGATGTCATCGAGCAATCCGGCGATGTCGGCGGTGAGCTCGACGATGTTGTAGTCATCGATGGCCCCCGGCCGTGAGGACCCGCCGTAGCCGCGCTGATCGGGCGCCAGGACGTGGTAGCCGGCCTCGGCCAGCACCGGAATCTGGTGGCGCCACGAGTAGGCCAGCTCGGGGAAGCCGTGGGCCAGGACGACGACCGGATTGCCGCGGTCACCTGCCTCCGTCAGCTTCAACGTCACGCCGTTGGTCTCGACTAACCGTTCGGTTGGGGTGATCACAACGTCAGCCAAACACAGCGGGGCCCGTGGCGAAAGGGCCCGATCGCCCCAGCGATCACGCCGACGGAACTGGTTTCGAATGTGCTCAGCGGTCGTCGTTGTTGCCATCGACCACCGCAGCCGCCGGGGATTCCGGGAGGGAGCCGCCAGGGGCCAGAGACCGTCGGGAACTTCCACACGTTGGTGTAGCGGTAGCCTTATAACTTGCCCAGCTGCGCGTATTGGAAGGACTGGCCAACGACGGCCGAGTGATCGATGAACCGGAAAAATGTGATCCGCACGCTGACCGTGATCGCGGTCGTGCTGCTGCTGGGCTGGTCGTTCTTCTATTTCAGCGACGACACCCGGGGCTATAAACCCGTCGACACGTCGGTCGCGCTGGCCCAGATCCACGACGACAACGTCAACAGCGCCCAGATCGACGACCGCGAGCAGCAGGTGCGTCTCGATCTGAAGAGCGGCAACGACGGGACCGAGAACAGCGACAAGATCATCACCAAGTACCCCTCGGGGTACGCGGTGAACCTGTTCGACGCGTTGAACGCCAAGAACACCAAGGTCAACACGGTCGTCAACCAGGGCAATGTGCTCGGCTCGCTGCTCATCTACATGCTGCCGCTGCTGCTGCTGGTCGGTCTGTTCGTGATGTTCTCCCGCATGCAGGGCGGCGGGCGGATGGGCTTCGGCTTCGGCAAGTCCAAGGCCAAACAGCTCGGCAAGGACATGCCCAAGACCACGTTCGCCGACGTCGCGGGCGTCGACGAGGCGGTCGAGGAGCTCTACGAGATCAAGGACTTCCTGCAGAACCCGTCGCGGTATCAGGCGCTCGGCGCCAAGATCCCCAAGGGCGTGCTGCTCTACGGCCCGCCCGGCACCGGTAAGACCCTGCTGGCCCGCGCCGTCGCGGGTGAGGCCGGAGTTCCGTTCTTCACGATTTCAGGTTCGGACTTCGTCGAGATGTTCGTCGGGGTCGGCGCCTCGCGGGTTCGCGACATGTTCGAGCAGGCCAAGACCAACAGCCCGTGCATCATCTTTGTCGACGAGATCGACGCCGTCGGCCGTCAGCGCGGCGCGGGCATGGGCGGCGGTCACGACGAGCGCGAACAGACCCTGAACCAGTTGCTGGTCGAGATGGACGGCTTCGGCGACCGGCAGGGCGTCATCCTGATCGCCGCGACCAACCGGCCCGACATCCTCGACCCGGCGCTGCTGCGACCCGGCCGCTTCGACCGCCAGATCCCGGTGTCCAACCCGGACCTGGCCGGCCGCCGCGCGGTGCTCAAGGTGCATTCGCAGGGCAAGCCGATCGCCCCCGACGCCGATCTGGACGGGCTGGCCAAACGCACCGTCGGCATGTCCGGCGCCGACCTCGCCAACGTCATCAACGAGTCCGCGCTGCTCACCGCGCGCGAGAACGGCACCGTCATCACCGGCCCGGCGCTGGAGGAGGCCGTCGACCGGGTCGTCGGCGGGCCGCGCCGCAAGAGCCGCATCATCAGCGAGCATGAGAAGAAGATCACCGCCTACCACGAGGGCGGGCACACCCTGGCCGCGTGGGCGATGCCCGACATCGATCCCATCTACAAGGTCACCATCCTGGCCCGCGGCCGCACCGGCGGACACGCGATGGCCGTGCCCGAGGACGACAAGGGTCTGATGACCCGCTCGGAGATGATTTCGCGGCTGGTGTTCGCCATGGGCGGACGCGCCGCCGAGGAACTGGTGTTCCGGGAGCCGACGACGGGGGCGTCCTCGGACATCGACCAGGCCACCAAGATCGCCCGCGCGATGGTCACCGAGTACGGCATGAGCTCCAAGCTGGGCGCGGTCCGTTACGGCACCGAACACGGTGACCCGTTCCTCGGCCGCACCATGGGCACGCAACCCGATTACAGCCATGAGGTCGCGCAGATCATCGACGACGAGATCCGCAAGCTCATCGAGGCCGCCCACACCGAGGCGTGGGAGATCCTCACCGAATACCGCGACGTGCTCGACACCCTGGCCGGTGAGCTGCTGGAGAAGGAGACGCTGCACCGCGCCGAACTCGAGGCGATCTTCGACGACGTCAAGAAGCGTCCGCGGCTGACCATGTTCGACGACTTCGGCGGCCGGGTGCCGTCGGACAAGCCGCCGATCAAGACCCCCGGCGAGCTGGCCATCGAACGCGGTGAGCCGTGGCCGCCGCCGGTTCCGGAGCCGGCCTTCAAGGCCGCGATCGCGCAGGCGAGCCGCGAGGCCGATGAGAAGGCCGAGGCGGCCCGGCAGCAGAACGGCGCGGGCACGAACGGGGCGTCGGGCAACGGCACCCCCAACGGCCCCACCCAGCCCGACTACGGTGCCCCGGCCGGCTGGCACGCGCCCGGCTGGCCGCCGCCACCGCAACATCAGCAACAGCAGCAGCCGGCGGGATACCAACCGCAACCGCAGCAGGGGTACTGGTACCCGCCGCCGCATCCGTCGGGCTGGCAGCAGCCGCACCAGCCCCAGCCCTACCCGTATCAGCCCTACCCGCATCCCGGCCAGACGGCGGGTACCCCGGATGCACCGGCGCGGCCCAACGAGGAGTCCGGCCAGGACGGCGGGCACACCGGGGACCGGTCGTGACCGGATCGGTGCGCGAACATCACAACCACACCGCCGTCGGCCGGGTGTTCGACCAGCCGCGGGCCGAGGCCGCGGTGCGGGAGCTGCTCATCGCGATCGGCGAGGATCCCGACCGGCAGGGCCTGGTCGACACCCCGGCCCGGGTCGCGCGCGCCTACAAGGAACTGATGGCGGGGCTCTACACCGACCCGGACGCGGTGCTCAACACCACCTTCGACGAGCAGCACGACGAACTGGTGCTGGTCAAGGAGATTCCGCTGTACTCGACGTGTGAGCACCACCTGGTGTCGTTCCACGGGGTGGCCCATGTCGGGTACATCCCCGGCGTGGACGGCCGGGTGACCGGCCTGTCCAAGATCGCCCGGCTCGTCGATCTCTACTCCAAGCGGCCGCAGGTTCAGGAACGGCTGACCGCCCAGATCGCCGATGCCCTGATGCGCAAGCTCGACCCACGCGGTGCGATCGTGGTGGTGGAGGCCGAGCACCTGTGCATGGCCATGCGCGGGGTCCGTAAACCCGGCGCGATCACCACCACCTCGGCGGTGCGGGGACAGTTCAAGACCGACAAGGCATCTCGAGCCGAGGCGCTGGAACTCATCCTGCGGAAGTGAAGCCACCGATGGCCCCGCACGGGACGGACGTACAGGTCATGGGGGTCGTCAACGTCACCGACGACTCCTTCTCCGACGGCGGCCTGTTCCTCGACCGCGAACACGCCGTCGAGCATGGCCTGGCCCTGGCCGCCGCCGGTGCCGCGATCATCGACGTCGGCGGTGAGTCAACCCGTCCCGGCGCCACCCGCATCGACCCGGAGATCGAGGCGGCTCGGATCGCGCCGGTAATCAGAGATCTTGCCGCGCAAGGGATTACCGTCAGCATCGACACCATGCACGCCGACGTGGCGAGGGTAGCGCTGGAGAACGGGGCCCGGATCGTCAACGACGTGTCGGGGGGTCTGGCCGATCCGGGCATGGCCCCGCTGCTGGCCGAGGCGAAGGTGCCGTGGGTGCTGATGCATTGGCGTTCGGTGGCCGCCGAGCATCCGCACGGCGTCCCCGGCTACCGGGACGTGGTGGCCGAGGTGCGGGCCGAACTGCTCACCGCGGTGGACGCCGCCGTGGCTGCCGGGGTGGACCCCGGCCGGCTGATCATCGATCCCGGCCTGGGGTTCGCCAAGACCGGGGAACACAATTGGGCGCTGCTGCACGCACTTCCGGAGTTGGTCGGCACCGGGATCCCGGTCCTGGTCGGGGCGTCGCGTAAACGCTTCCTCGGGACCCTGCTGGCCGGTCCGGACGGGGCCGTGCGCGCACCGGACGGACGGGAGACCGCGACAGCGGTGATCTCGGCGCTCGCCGGTCTGCACGGCGCGTGGGGAGTACGGGTGCACGATGTGGTGGCCACGGTCGACGCGCTGCGGGTGGTGGCGGCGTGGAATTCTGGAGGACGGGTTGGCTGATCGAATCGAGTTGCGCGGCTTGAAGGTTCGTGGCAATCACGGTGTGTTCGAGCATGAGCGCGTCGACGGCCAGGAATTCGTCGTCGACATCACGGTCTGGGTGGACCTGCGCGGCGCGGCGGCCACCGACGAGCTGGCCGACACCCTCGACTACGGGGCGCTGGCCCAGCGGGCCGCCGACATCGTCGCGGGCCCGCCGCGCAACCTGATCGAGACGGTGTCGGCCGAGATCGCCGACGACATCATGACCGACTCGCGGCTGCACGCCGTTGAGGTGGTCGTGCACAAACCTAGTGCGCCGATCCCGCTGACCTTCGACGATGTGGCGGTGGTGGCACGGCGGTCGCGGCGCGGGGAGCAGGGCACCAAGTGAGTTCAGTCGTTCTCTCGATCGGGTCGAATCTCGGTGACCGGCAGCGACGGTTGCAGTCCGTGCTGGACGGGCTGGGCCGCGCGGTGCGGGCGGTGTCGCCGGTGTACGAGACCGACGCCTGGGGTGGTGTCGAGCAGGGGCCGTTCCTGAATGCGGTCCTGGTCGCCGACGATCCGGACCTCGACGGGCACGGTTGGCTGCGGCGCGGTCAGGAGCTGGAGGAGGCCGAGGGCCGGGTCCGCGGTCAGCGGTGGGGCCCGCGCACCCTCGATGTGGACCTGATCACCTGCCACGCCGACGGGGGCGAGGTGACCTCCCGCGACGACGGCCTGACGCTGCCCCATCCGCTCGCCCACCTGCGGGCCTTCGTGCTGATTCCGTGGCTGGACGTCGACCCGGACGCCGCGTTGACCGTCGTCGGCGAATCCCGCCCGGTGCACCGGCTGCTCGCCGAGATCGACCCGGCCGAGCGGGCCGGGGTCCGGCTCACCGGCCTCGTGCTCGAGCCGCGGACCGAACCAGCGACCGACTGATGGGCCCGACCCGCAAACGTGACCTGACCGCTGCCGCCGTCGTCGTCGCGGTCCTCGGCTATCTGCTGGTCAATCTGCTGTACCGGTGGTTCCCGCCGATCACGGTGTGGACCGGACTGTCCCTGCTGGCCGTGGCCCTGGCCGAGACGGGCTGGGCGTTCTACGTGCGGGCCAAGATCGGCGACGGTGAGATCGGTGTCGGTGCGGGCCGGCTGGATCCCCTCGCGGTGGCGCGTTCGGTGCTGATCGCCAAGGCCTCGGCCTGGGTGGGGGCGGTGGTGGCGGGCTGGTGGATCGGTGTCCTGTTGTACCTGCTGCCGAGGCGTTCCACCATCCGGGTCGCCGGCGAGGACACCGCCGGTGTGGTGGTGGCCGCGTTGAGCGCGCTCGCCCTTGTGGTTGCCGCGCTGTGGTTGCAGCATTGCTGCAAGTCTCCGGAGGAACCGCCGGACAACGGCGACGCCGCCCCACCGTGACAGATCGGTCAACCTGGGTCGCCGAATCGCCGCGGCGGTCGACACGCTAGGTGACCTGTGGCGGGTACAGTCGGCCCATGACTTTTCCGCCCCGGGGGCCTCGGCCACGGCGTGGCGGCCGAAGGCCAGGCTGGCTGCTCTTAACGGTGTTGCTGGTACTCGCGATTCTGGCGAGTTCAGCATTGGTGTTCACCGACCGTGCGGAGTTGCTGAAATTAGCTGTCATCCTGGCCCTTTGGGCCGCCGTGGTGGCGGCTTTCGTCTCTGTCATCTACCGCCGCCAGAGCGATCTCGACCAGGCCAAGGCGCGGGATCTGAAATTGGTGTACGACCTGCAGCTGGATCGGGAGATCTCGGCGCGCCGCGAGTACGAGCTGACCGTCGAGTCGCAGCTGCGTCGCGAGCTGGCGTCCGAGCTAAGGGCCCAGGCCGCCGACGAGGTTGCTGCGCTGCGCGCCGAACTGTCGGCGCTGCGGACCAACCTCGAAATTCTGTTCGACACCGATCTGGCCGAGCGCCCGGCGATCGAAACCGATAAACGCGCTGCGCGCCGGGCGGGCCGCGTCACCGCCAGCCGCCTGGATATCTCGCCGTCCGAGGTGACCGACATCCGCTCGGTCCGCACCGAGGAAAGCCCGATCATCGACGTCCCGGCCGAACCGCACCCGCCGGAGACCGAATGGGGCCCGGCGGGGGGTGCCCACCGGTTCCCGTCCCAGCCGCGACCGCAGCCCCAGCCGGCCGCCGAGCAGACCCGCCGCAGGCGCAGGCGACCCGAGGAGCCGCAGGTCCCGCAACCGCCGGCGCCACCGCCGCAGGCCCCGCAACCACAGGCCCCGCAACCGCCGCGGCCGTCCGAGGCCGTCAAACCCCGCCGCCCCGCCGCCGAGCCCCGGCCCCCGACGCCCGAGCCGGCCCCGCCCGCCCCGCCCGCTCCGGCCGCAGCCCCGCCCCCGGCGGCAGAGTCGGCGCCACCCTCGGCCGAGCCGACTCCGGCCGCCGCGTGGGCACCGCCGCCGCCCGCCCCCACCATGCCGCCACTGGAACCGTCGCCCACGCTCGATGTGACACCGCCCCGCCCGGAGCCCGCGGAGCCGCGCAACGAGCCCGAGCAGCCCGCCGCCGCCGGGTGGCAGCCGGCCCCCGCCGAAGGGCAGTGGCTCCCCGCAGGCACACCGGGCAGCAACTGGGTGGCCCCGGCCCAGAACGGATCGGCGGCCGAATACGTCGGCCGGCGGCGGGCACCCGAACCCGAGCCCGAGCCGGTGCAGGCCCCACCCGCGATGACCGCGGCACCCGCACCCGAACCGCCCCGCGGCAGGCATTCGGCACCCGCCGAGGCCGACCCGGGCCGGGCACCGGCCCCGGCGCTGGCCGCCGAACCCAACCAGCCGCCGCAGCCGGCCCCGGCGCCCCGCCACCGCAGCGCCGACGAACTCGAAGAGCCCAGCGGACAGCACGCCGACGGGCAGTCGGCGGCCGACCTGCTCGCGCGGTTCCAGAGCACCCCGTCGTCGGGCGGGCGTCGCCGGCGCCGCGACGAGTGAGTTAGTCGCCATCGGGGCCGATGAGTTAGATTTCAGTGGCAACCGTCCGGTACCCGCAGAGCGGGACCGGAACGCATGAATCCACGTCAACCAATGAGGTCGTCTGCAATGGAGCAGTCCCCCGCGAGCGGGTGGAGCCCTCCCGACGGACTGCGTCCGGCGCGTCTCAGCGTCGGCATCATCTCCGCGGGCCGGGTCGGTACCGCGCTCGGATATGCGCTCGAGCGGGCCGAGCACGTCGTGGTGGCCTGCAGCGCGATCTCCGAGCCGTCACGGCTGCGGGCCCAGCGCCGGCTACCCGACACCCCGATCCTGCCGGTCCCCGATGTGGCGCAGCGGGCCGAACTGCTCCTGCTGACCGTTCCCGACGCCGAACTCGACGGCCTGGTTACCGGGCTGGCGTCCACCGAGGCGGTGCGCCCGGGCACCATCGTGGTGCACACCTCCGGCGCCAACGGGACCGGCGTGCTGGGCCCACTCGCTGAACTGGGCTGTATCCCGGTAGCCATCCACCCGGCCATGACCTTCACCGGATCGGACGAGGACATCGCCCGGCTGCCCGACACCTGCTTCGGCATCACCGCGGCGGACGAGGTCGGCTATGCGATCGGCCAGTCGTTGGTGCTGGAGATCGGCGGTGAGCCGTTCCGGGTCCGCGAGGACGCCAGGACCCAGTACCACGCGGCGCTGGCCCATACCAGCAACCACCTGGTCACGATGGTCCTGGATGCGGTCGACGTGCTGCGGTCCTCGTTGCGCGGCCAGGAACTGCTCGGCCAGGAACTCGTCGGCGACGCACCGGGTGGGCTGGCCGAACGGGTGGTGGCCCCGCTGGCCCGCGCCGCGCTGGAGAACGCGCTACAGCGCGGGCAGGCCGCGCTGACCGGACCGGTCGCCCGGGGTGACGCGGCGGCCGTCGCGGCGCATCTGCGCGCGCTGGAGGAGCTGGACCCCGACATCGCGCAGTCCTATCGAGCCAATTCACGGCGCACTGCCCAACGCGCACACGCATCCGAGGACGTCTTCGCGGTGCTGGCGGAAACGAGTCAACGATGACCCCGTCCAAGACACCGAAGTTCAGCGCGGGCGAGCTCAACGTCTATTCGGCGCCCGCCGATGTCGGCGCGGTCACCCGGGCACTGCGGGCCAGCGGGCGCCGGATCACCCTGGTGCCGACCATGGGCGCGCTGCACGAGGGCCATCTCACCCTGATCCGGGCGGCCAAACGGGTGCCCGGCGCGGTCGTCGTGGTCTCGGTGTTCGTCAACCCGCTGCAGTTCGGGGCGGGCGAGGACCTCGACGCCTATCCGCGCACACTCGACGACGATCTGGCGGCGATGCGCGCCGAAGGGGTCGAGATCGCGTTCACCCCGACCGGGTTCGATATGTACCCGGACGGTCCCCGCACCCGGGTGCACCCGGGGCCGCTCGGTGACGAGCTCGAAGGTGCTTCGCGCCCAGGACATTTCGCCGGGGTGCTGACGGTCGTGCTCAAGCTGCTGCAGATCGTGCGCCCCGACCGGGCCTACTTCGGGGAGAAGGACTACCAGCAACTGGCGCTGATCCGCCAGATGGTCGCCGACCTCGACGTCGACGTGCGGATCACCGGTGTGCCCATCGTGCGCGAATCCGACGGGCTGGCACTGTCGTCGCGAAACCGCTACCTCGACGTCGACGAGCGCGAACAGGCCGGCGCACTGTCGGCGGCGCTGCTGGCCGGAAAGTACGCCGCGGCGGGCGGGGCGGATGCGGCGGTCGACGCGGCACGGGCGGTGCTCGACGAGGTGCCCGCGATCGAGGTCGACTACCTGCAGGTCCGCGACCCGATGCTGGGCCGGGCGCCGCGGGAGGGGCAGGCCAGGCTGCTGATCGCGGCCCGCCTCGGGCAGACCAGGCTGCTGGACAACATCGCGATCGACATCGGTGCGGCGACCGGGATCGACGGGCATCCCCGGGTCGCCACCGACACCAACCACGAACTCCCATGGAGGAACTGATGCAGCGCACCATGCTGAAATCCAAGATCCACCGGGCCACGGTGACCCAGGCCGATCTGCACTACGTCGGCTCGGTGACCATCGACGCCGACCTGATGGATGCCGCCGACCTGCTCGAGGGGGAGCAGGTGACCATCGTCGACATCGACAACGGCGCCCGCCTGGTGACCTATGCGATCACCGGTGAGCGTGGTAGCGGCGTCATCGGGATCAACGGTGCCGCAGCACATCTCATTCACCCCGGCGATCTGGTCATCCTGATCGCCTACGGCGTGATGGAGGATGCCGAGGCGCGCAGCCGCCGGCCGCGGGTGGTGTTCGTCGACGCCGACAACCGCCGGATCGACCTCGGCGACGATCCCGCGTTTGTGCCGGCGGACGCCTCCGAACTGATGTCCCCGCGATAATGCTTCTCGCCATCGACGTCCGTAACACCCACACCGTGGTCGGTCTGGTCTCCGGATCCGGTGATCACGCGAAGGTGGTGCAGCAGTGGCGGATCCGGACCGAATCCGAGGTGACCGCCGACGAGTTGGCCCTCACCATCGACGGCCTGATCGGGGATGACTCGGAGCGGCTGACCGGGGCGGCCGGACTGTCCACGGTTCCGTCGGTGCTGCACGAGGTCCGGCTGATGCTCGAACAGTACTGGCCCGCCGTGCCGCATGTGCTGATCGAACCGGGGGTGCGCACCGGCATCCCGCTGCTGGTCGACAATCCCAAAGAGGTCGGCGCCGACCGCATCGTGAATTGCCTTGCGGCATACCACAAGTACGAAACCGCATCGATCGTGGTCGATTTCGGCTCGTCCATCTGCGTCGACGTGGTCTCGGCCAAGGGCGAGTTCCTCGGCGGGGCGATCGCGCCCGGCGTGCAGGTGTCCTCGGACGCCGCCGCGGCGCGCTCGGCAGCGCTGCGCCGGGTCGAGCTGACCAGGCCGCGTTCGGTGATCGGCAAGAACACCGTGGAGTGCATGCAGGCCGGCGCGGTGTTCGGCTTCGCCGGGCTGGTCGACGGTCTGGTCAACCGGGTGCGCGAGGACGTCGACGGCTTCGCCGGTGACGACGACGTGGCCGTGGTGGCGACCGGGCACACCGCGCCGCTGCTGCTGCCCGACCTGCGCACCGTGCAGCATTTCGACCGGTATCTGACCCTGGACGGGCTGCGGCTGGTGTTCGAGCGCAATCGCGACGGCCAGCGCGGCCGGCTCAAGTCCGCGCGCTGATCGGATCGCCTGAACCGGTTCCGGCCCGGTCGATCTCGTCGACCCGCGCCGCGACCTCGGCGCGGCGCTCGGGTCCCCAGGTCTCCGGCGTCGCGAGCGCCGAGAAGAACCCGAGCAGCCCGAACGCGGCGTAGAGCAGCGCCGGGCCGATCCATCCCATGGCGCCGTACAGCGCGACAGCGGCCAGCGGGGTGAATCCGCCGATCACGGCGGCGCACTGATAGGCCATGGAGATGCCCGACGCGCGAACCGCGACCGGGAACAGTTCGGAGAACCAGGGAGCCTGAACCGCAGCAAGGCCGTTCTCGACGACGCAGAACGTGATCAGGAAGACGACGATGATGACACCCACGATGCCGGTGTTCAACATCAGGAAAATCGGTATCGCGAACAGCGACATCCCCAGCGAGACCGCCAGATAGATGGTGCGTCGGCCGATCTTGTCCGAGAGGTGGCCCCAGAGGACGACCGCCACGCACCCGACGGCGGCCGCGATGGCGATGGCCATGACGGCGGTGGACCGGTCGCCGAGTTCACGTTCGACGATATAAGAGCTGATGTAGGTGATCCCGAGCGCGTACCCGGCGTTCTCGGCGGCCCGGAGAAACAGAGCCCGGATGAGGTTTCGCCAGTTGTTGCGCAGCATCGACATCATCGGATTGCGCTCCACCGCTCCGGTGGCCTTGGCTTCGGTGAAGGCCGGTGACTCCTCGACGCGCATCCGGAGGAAGAGCCCGACCAGTACCAGCACCAGGCTGGACAGGAACGGCACTCGCCAGGCGAGATCGCCGGGCAGCGCGACGCTGGCCAGGAACACCAGGCTGGCGGCCATGTTGCCGAACGGCACGCCGGCCTGGGGGATCGCGGTGTAGAGACCCTTGCGTTTCCACGGAGCGTGTTCGTAGGCGAGGAGCACCGCGCCGCCCCACTCGGCGCCGTAGGCGAGACCTTGGATGAGTCGGCAGGCGGTGAGCAATATCGGGGCGAGAACGCCCACGGTTGCGTATGTCGGCAGCAGGCCGATCGCCGCCGTCGCGAGACCCATGACGACCAGCGCGACGATGAGCACGGGCCGTCGCCCGATGCGATCGGCGAAGTAGCCGCCGAGCATCCCGCCGAGCGGACGGACCAGGAATCCGAGCGCGAATGTGGTGAATGACAGCAGCGTCCCGACCAGCGGGTCCTCGTTCGGGAAGAACACGGGTCCGAAATACAGTGCCGCCGCAGTTCCGTAGGCCACGAAGTCGAAGTTCTCCACCACCGCGCCGGCGGCACTGCCGAAGGCGGCCTTCCCGCGGTTCGACGTGCCGTGCGGATTACCGGTCAGCTCGGCGATTCCGGGACCGGGTGTGGCTTGGCTGGTACTCAACACAACCTCCTGTGACGTCTGCGGGCGAATCCCGGACGGCCAAGTTGATCATCCTCGGATCTCTCGATACAGTATATGTATACATATACCGAGTCGTGTCAAGCCTCGGTCGAAAGGAGCGCTCAGTGGCGACGAAGAAGGTGGCGAGCAGCTATGACATCGAGGCACTGACCGACGTCGGCCCCGATCGTCACGTCGACACCACGTCGCTGCGCGGCCAGGTCGCCGCGGTGCTTCGCGCTTCGGGTTACCCCGGCGACCGCGCGGAGCTGGTCGCGGACTCACTGGTGCACGCCGAACGTCGCGGCGTCCGCAGTCACGGTGTCACCCGAACCCGGATCTACAGCCGTCGCGCCAGGGCCGGCCTGGTCGATCCGAATGCCGACCCCCAGGTGCGAGGTGACCGCGCCACCCGGATCGTCGATGCGCGAAACGCGCCGGGGCAGGTCGGCGCGGCCGTCGCGACCGATAGCGCCATGGAGGTGGCAAGGACGCACGGCATCGGCGTCGTGGGTGTGGTCAACAGCAATCACTGCGGAACGTTGGCCTACTTCCTGGAACGGATCGGCGACGCCGGGCTCATCGGCCTCGCGGCGACCAACGGGCCTGCCGTCATGGCCTACTTCGGTGGCCGGACCCGCGCCGTCGGCACGAACCCGCTGGGTTACGCGTTCCCCCGGTTGGATGGGCCGCCGATCGTCCTGGACATGGCGACCAGCAACGCCGCTCGCGGCAAGATCATCTCCATGGCACGGTCCGGACAGGGCCGGGTGCCGGAAGGGTGGGCGGTCGACACCGATGGCCGGTCCACCACCGACCCGGTCGCCGCGCTGGAAGGAGCCGTCCTGCCCTTCGCGGGGCCGAAAGGTTCAGGGCTGGCGATGGGTATCGAATTCCTGTGCGGGACCATGCTTTCCGGCGTCACCGGGCCGCGGATCGGTGACATGTACGAGCAGTGGGACCGCCCCCAACAGGTCGGGCACGTCTTCTTCGCCATCGATCCGACCAGCTTCGGCAGTCGCGAGGCCTTCGATGAACGGGTGCGGGAGTTCGTCGCCGAGATACACGGACTCCCGACCGCGCAGGGGGCCGACCGCGTGCTGCTTCCCGGGGAGCTTGAGACCGCTGCCTGCGCCGCCGCCGACCGCGATGGGTTGCTGCTGCCGGGGGCGGTCATCGCCGATCTCGAAGCGTTGGCCGACGAGCTCGACCTGCCCGATCGCCTGGAGTTCACCCGGACCCGGCGAGACGACGTCGGAGCGGCCGGGTAGTGCAGAGCGTGCTCGTAGTCTGCGATGGTCGAGACCCGATCAATCCAATCACCGCGCAGCGCGCGGCACGGAAGGACGCCATCGCATGAACCTCCGCGCAATTCCGACCGTCGTGCTGAGCGACGTCACGCTCGATCAGATCCAGAACGCCATCATCAACGGCACCTTGAAACCGGGGGAGGCGCTGCGCGACACGGCGCTCGCCGAACAACTCGGGGTGAGCCGCACCCCGGTTCGCGAAGCGTTGCACCGGCTCGAAGGGACCGGCCTGGTCACCCCGCGCGGACGGGGTTGGGTGGTCAGCCGGTTCACTGAGGATGACGTCCACGAGCTGTTTCAGCTTCGCCGCCTGTTCGAACCGGAGGCCCTGCGCGAACTCGCCCACGATCCCGACCCGAAGGTGACCGCCGAACTCGCGCACTTCTTCGACGAATACTCGCACCCGATACCCGCGGACCGCTACGCCGACTACTTCTCACGCGACAACGCATTCCATTCCCGCATCGTCGCCTGCAGCACCAACGGACGCCTCCGGCAGATGTATGGCGTGCTGGAGAAACAGATCGACCGCGGCAGGCACTTCCTCACCACCTCCGCCGAGGGCCGCGCCGACGCCACTCTCGACGAGCACACGTCGATAGCGGAGTCCATCGCCGCAGGCGATTTCGCCGGAGCCGAGCGGGCGCTGATCGTGCACCTGCAGACCGGCGAAGACCTCATGGTCGAACAGCTCAAACACACCAATCACTGGACCTAGGAAAGGACACCGATGACCGTCGAATGCCGCATCCACCCCAGCGCCGAACTACCCGACGACGACACACTCACCCGTCTTCGCGGCCTGGCCACCTCACTGTTCTCGGACGTGTTCGGGCGGTGGGCGGGCGCACCGGGCATTCTGCCGATTTCCGGACTGCCCGCGGGTGCCGCGATGGCGGGGCCGGCGTTCACCGTGCGCACCCGGCCCGGGGACAATCTCGTGGTCCACAAGGCGCTCGATCTGGCCCGTCCGGGAGAGGTTCTGGTGATCGCGGCCGGCGGCGCCACCGACCGGGCAATCCTTGGCGGACTGATGGGCAGGTACGCCGCGACTCGCGGACTTGCCGGCATCGTCGTCGACGGAGCCGTTCGGGACCGCGGCGAACTCAACGAAGCTGCACCGCCGGTGTTCGCCCGCGGACTGTCACACCTCGGACCGTACAAAGACGGTCCGGGAGAACTGCGCGGGGCGATCTCGGTCGGCGGTGTGGTGATCGGCGACGGTGACCTGATCGTCGGGGACGACGACGGCATCGCCGTCATCCCCCGGGATCGCAGCCCCGAGATCATCGCGGCCGCCGAACGTAAGCGGGCCGCCGAAGACGCCGAACACGCCGCCATCGCGGCAGGCACCTGGGATCGCAGCTGGATCGACCGGGCACTGACCCTGGTCGAGGCCGCGCCCGCCCGATAACTGCGAACAGTTCGAGGAGAACTCCGTGACCGTTACCGACGTCAACACCCCTTCCGCGCGAGCCCGCGACCCGCTCCGCCCGGTGACCTACAGCCTGCCGACGACCATCGTCTACGGGCGTGACGCCATCGACCAGTTGCCGGACATCGCCCGCGACTCGGGCATGCGACATCCGTTGATCGTCACCGACCGTGGGCTGGCGGCCACCGACATTCCCGCCCGCGTCGCCGATGTGCTCAGGGACGCGGGCGTCAGACACGAGTTGTTCGCCGAGGTGGAATCCGACCCGTCGACCGAGATCGTCGACCGGATCGGTGCGCTGCTCGTCCAGAACTCCCACGACAGTGTCATCGGCCTCGGCGGGGGCAGCGCCATGGACGCCGCGAAAGCCGCCGCCGCGGTGGCCACCAACGGGGTCGGCGCGGCCGAACTCACCGGACCCGACAAGGTGGGTAGCAAGCCGCTGCAGGTGGTCGCGATCCCGACCACCGCCGGCCCCGGAAGTGAAGTCACGAAGTTCGCGGTGCTCACCGATTGCAGTGTGGGGGCGAAACTCTCGATAGCGTCGATGGAGATCATGCCGCGTTGGGCGATACTCGACCCCGCGCTGACCGTCGGCCTGCCACCGAAGTTCACCGTCGCGACCGGGTTGGATGCGCTCAGCCACGCCGTCGAGTCCTACGGCAGCGTCTGGAACAACCCGATCTCCGAAGGCATGGCGCTGCAGGCGATCACCTTGATCGGGGCCAATCTCAGAGCGGCGTATTCGCAACCCGGCAACCTGGAGGCCCGCGCCGGAATGCTCGCGGCCAGCTGCATCGCCGAACTCGCGGCCAACACCACCAGACTGGGTCTCGGGCACGCGCTCGGGGTACCGATGGGTGCCACTCACCACATCCCGCACGGTCTTGCCGTCGGGATGATGTTGCCGCCGATGTGCCGGTTCAACGCCATGGCCGAACCGCAGCGGTACGCGCGGATCGGTGCGGCGCTGGACCCGAACGCTCCGGATCTGGAGGCCGCGCTCGCAGCCATCTACGCCGATATCGGCATGGACGCCCGGCTTTCCCAATTCGGGGTGAGTCCAGGCGATTTCGACCGGATCATCGACCTGGCGTTCCGGAGCGACAACGTCGACGCCAACCCGCGCGCCGCATCCCGAGCCGACCTCGCAGCGCTTCTCGAACAAGCACTCTGACTCACCCACCCGGACCGATCCGCATCCCAGAGAGGACTGGCAGCCCGCCAATACCGCTATGGCCGTTCACAATTCCCTATCCGCAGCCGTACAGGAAGGCAACCGCATCGGCGGAGCCCGGGTGATGGTGGCACGCACGCAGCCGGTCACCGACCCCGCCACCGGGGACACGACCGCCGAAGTTCCGCTGTCGGGGCCCGCCGAGGTCGACGCGGCGGTCGCGGCGGCACGGGCCGCGCGGCCGGCGTGGAGCGCGATGGCGCCACAACAACGCGCCGACATCCTGATGCGATGGGCCGGGCTGCTCGCCGACAACCGGGAGCGTCTGGCAGGCACCGCAACCGCCGAGATGGGCAAGTTGCTCACCGAGAGCCGCGGCGAAGTCGACCGGTCGATCGCCGAGGTTCGCTTCATGAGCGGTGAGGCGCTCCGCATCGACGGACAGACGTTCCCGAGCACGCGGTCGGGCACTCTGGTCTACACCACACGGGTGCCGGTCGGCACGGTCGCCGCGATCACCCCGTGGAATTTCCCGATCGTGGCGCCCATGCGCAAGCTCGCGCCCGCGCTTGCCGCCGGGGACGCCGTGGTCGTCAAACCCGCCGAGCAGTCTCCGTTGAGCGCCCTGCTGCTGGCGGACCTGCTGACCAAGGCCGGACTGCCCGACGGGGTGGTCAACGTCGTCTGTGGCCGAGGTGGCGACATCGGTGACGCCCTCGTCGAGCACCCGGGAATCGACGCGATCTCCTTCACCGGTTCCACCGCCGTCGGCCGTCGGATCTCCAGGATCGCTGGCGAGCGCCTGGTTCCGGTTCAGCTCGAACTCGGCGGGAAGAACGCCGCATACGTCGACGCCGGGGCCGACCTCGACCGCGCCGTCCCCGAGATCGTCAGCGCGTCGATTCAGGCGACCGGGCAACGGTGCACCGCGATCAGCCGGGTCATCGCCCACGAATCGATCGCCGACGAGCTGACGGATCGCATCGCGACCGCCTACGACCAGCTCAGCGTCGGGCCCGGGACCGACCCGGTGGACGTCGGGCCGCTGGTGTCGCAGTCGGCGCGCGACCGCGTGGCCGGATACATCGACGGCGCCGTGGCCGCGGGCGCGGTCGTGGCCACCACCCGGACGGCGGTCCCGGAGGGTCGGTACCTGGCGCCGACCTTGCTGGACCGGGTCCGGCCCGACATGGCGGTGGCCAGGGAGGAGGTCTTCGGGCCGGTGCTGTCGGTGCTTCGGGTCGCCGACGCCCGCGAAGCCGTCGAGGTCGCCAACGATTGTGAGTACGGGTTGGCGGGAGCCGTGTTCACCAGGGACCTCGCGACCGCGCTGGCCTACACCGAACAGCTCGATGTCGGGATGGTCCACGTCAATCACGGCACCGCCAGCCAGCCGCACGTGCCA
>NZ_JBSFPX010000063.1:0-34624 GCF_053588415.1 Mycobacterium sp. NPDC003449 | reverse complement strand
GGCCGAAACTGCGGTTCATCCGGGTCACCGCACCGTCCGCGGCGGCATTCGCACCGCCGAAGAAGTGCATATGCCCCTTGGCCGCGGTGAGCGGCGGCCCGACCCGCAGCAGCCGCGGTGACTGTGCGGGATCCGGCACGAAACCCAGATAGTCCTCGTGGGAGCCGAGGTCGCGCACCGTGGTGACACCGGTGGCCAGGTGCGCGCCCAGATTCCCGCGTGCCGTCTCGTGGCGCTGCTCGACGCCGCGGGCCGCGGCTTCGTCGGGTGGGGTGCCGTCGCCGGGCAGCGTGGAATGCACATGGCAGTCGATGAGGCCGGGTAGCAGTGTCGTGCCGCGGTAATCGTCGACATCGGCGTCGGGATGGTTCTCGGTCAGCTCGTCGGCGGGTCCGATCGCGTCGATGACACCATCGGACACCGCCACCGCTGCGCGTTCGCCCACCTCACGCACCTGGTGGCCGTCAAACAACCGGTCGACGATCACGATACGGGTGCCCATACGGAATCTCCTTTACTCTGAATCACTTTCGTTCTACGCAAAGCCGACGGGGCCGTCGCCCGCCAAGGACAGGGTGTCTTTGAGCATCGAGCGGGCCGCACCGGTCGGGCTGGAGCGCCCGCCCGAGACGGTGATATCCCCGGAATCCGGACTGACGAAGGTGACGGCCTTCTCCGGTCCGGTGAGCGCGCCGAACGGCAGCTCGGACCGGTGGAATTCGCGAAGCTCGACCTCGGCGCGGCCCGGCCGGTCGAGTCGCGCCGAACCCACCTGCCGCAAGACCGCACCCCGGGTCGCGGCCCCGGCGGCACGTGAAACCGTCGCATCGTCAACGGCTTCGGTGTGGACCGTGCAGTCGGCAGGGTCCCATCCCCACAGCAACGCCGCCAACAGACGGATCTTGACCGCGGCGTCGTGGCCCGAGAGGTCGGCCGCCGGATCGGCCTCGGCGATACCGCGGCGTCGCGCCGATGCGATCGCCTCGGGAAGGTTCTCGCCGCCGCCGAGTCGATCGAGCACATAGGTGGCGGTCCCGTTCAGGCACCCGCGAATCTCGCCGATGTCGAACCCGAGCAGCCCGGACCGGGCGAGATCGCCCGCGGGCAGCGCGGCCCCGGTCGCACCGGAAATCCGTACCGCCCTGGCCGCTGACCGGGCCGCGCGCGCCAACTCCGACCAGCCGGACAGCAGTGGGGATTTGGTCGCGGTCACCAGGTGCGCGCCATGGGTCAGTGCCGTCAGCGCGTCGGCGAGCGCGGCGTCGGCGCCCCCGGGATCCGACGGCACGGCCTGCACCACCACCCGGGGCTGGATGCCGGCCAACAGCTCGGTCAGCGCCGTACGGGGCGCCCATTCGTCGCGGGCCGGGACCACGGCTCCGTCCGGGTCACCGAGAACGATCTGCTGGTCGCTGGCCCGGATGCCGGCGATGTGTACGTCCACGCCGAACCGTTGCCGGAACTCGTCGCGGTGGCCGCGCACGAGATCGATGTAGGACCGGGCTACCGGCCCGTAGCCGAGGACCAGCACGGGCATGCCGCGCGGCCCCTGGTCACCTGCGGGTTTCACCATCGTGGCCACTTCCGCCGGGTGTTGATCGCTTGAACCGTGGACAGGGTCACACCTCCTGATTATGCTGTATACAGCACACAGTATCGTTTCGTCGATAGTGCGGAACGCCAACCGGCCGCACCCACTGTCCGTGCCCTGCCGAAGCGCGGATCAAACCACCACCCGTCGAAAGGAAAAGTCTTTGTCCCCCAAGGTATTACCGGAGGCCATCGAGCGGCTCCAGCTTCCCGAGATGAGCGATCTGATCGGCGCATCGGTGCGTGACGCCGAGCGTGAGCTGGAGTCGGCCGCGGCCCCCGGGCCGGTCTTGGACGTGACCTACGCGGATACGCACCGATTCCCGCCGCCCGAATGGACGATCCCGACGCTCACCGAGGCCGCCACCGGCCAGGGCATGACCTATACGCCCTATCGCGGCGACAGCGGCGTCCGCGACGCCGTCGCGCACAACATCGCGACTCACCTCGGGGTGCCGACGAGCGGTCCGGCATCGGTCATGCTGACCCCGGGCACGCAGGGTGCCCTGTTCTGTGCGCTGGCATCCATCCTGTCGCCGGGCGATGTGGTCATGCTCGCCGATCCGGACTACCTGTCCACCGAGCGCATGTTGCGCTACTTCGGCGCCAAGGTGGTCCGGGTTCCGCTGCTGTGGCCGGACACCGCGGACAGCCTGGGCAACCGGATCCGGCCGACCCTGGACCTGCAGGTGCTCGACGACCTCGCCGCCCAGCACAAACCACGGCTGATGGTGTTCTCCCACCCGAACAACCCGACCGGGGCGATCTACGGTCTGGACACCCTCAACGGCATCGCCGAGGCCGCGGCCCGCCACGACTTCCAGGTGATCGCCGACGAGCTCTACGGTCGGCTGGTCTACGACGGTGAGGAGTTCTACCACCTGGCCGCTCTCGACGGGATGGCCGAACGGACCGTCACGCTGATGGGCCCGTCGAAGACCGAATCGATGTCGGGATACCGGCTCGGCGTGGCCGTGGCCCCGGTGACACTGCTCGGGGCGATGGAAGACGTCCAGTCGTGCACCGCGTTGCGTGCCCCGGCCTACGCTCAGCACCTGCTCACGCCGTGGATCGCCGACGATCGACAGTTCCTGACCGATCGCATCAAGGAGTACCAGGCGCTGCGCGACACCACGGTCGAGCGTCTCAACTCCAGCGGCGTGATGTCGGTGAAACCGAGCTTCGGCAGCGCCTACGTCTTCCCGAAGGTGCTCACCGGCACACCCGACCAAGAACTCGCGCTTGCGCTGAAAACCCGCGCCAGTATCGTGGTCAACCCCGGCTATCAATCCGGGCCACGTGGGATCGGCCATATGCGCCTGTGCTTCGCCCAGGACGAGAAGGTATGGGACGACGCCCTCGACCGCATCGTCGACGTCGTACGTTCCTTCGCCTGATACGCACGGCCATGACCCCTCGACGCGCTGTGGCCGCGCAGCCCTCACCCGGCGGCGCGGCGGCAGCGACCGCGCGGCGAACGTGCACCGCAGTTCAGACCGTCACCCCGAAAACCGCCTGAGAGGCGCTCAAGTGACCAGCTCACAAACCCGCAACGACGGCAGGCCCGCCGTCAGCCCGCGTGAACTCCGGAAAGTGACCATCGCGGGGTCCGTAGGTGTCTTCGTCGAATTCTTCGATTACGGAATCTACGGATTCCTGGCATCCACACTGGCCGTGGTGTTCTTTCCGGCCGAAGATCCCACCGCCGGACTGCTTTTGACCTTCGTCGCCTTCGGCCTGCCGTTCTTCGTCCGGCCGCTCGGCGGCGTCTTCTGGGGCTATCTCGGCGACAAGGTCGGCCGCCAGCGTGTGCTGGTCTACATCCTGACCGTCATCACCGTGGCCACCACGCTGACCGGTCTGCTGCCCAGTTACGCCAGCATCGGCATCCTTGCCCCCATCCTGTTGTTCATCTGCCGCCTGTCCCAAGGGTTTTCGGCGGGAGGCGAATCGGCGGGAGCCCTGTCGTTCGTCGCCGAATACGCGCCGGAGGGTCGGCGCGGCTGGCTGACATCCTGGGCGCAGCTCGCCTCCTACGTATCGTTGTTCGCCGCTACCGTCATCGGCACCATCCTGGCGCAATCGTTGACCACCGAACAGCTGGAGAGCTGGGGGTGGCGTATTCCGTTCCTGCTGGCATTCCCGCTGGGCGGCATCGGGCTCTACATCCGCAACAAGCTGGAAGACAGCCCGGAATTCCGGAAGATGAAGAGCGAGAGCGGAACAGCCAAGAATCCGCTGCGCGAAGCGCTCGCAACACCGGAACGACGCCGCGCGATCCTGCTGGCCATCACCATCCCGGTGCTCAACGGTTCGGGCTATTACGTCCTGTTCACCTACATGCCCACCTACCTGAACCGGAATCTCGAATTCAGTGTGGCCCAGGGATTCATGGTCACCGGCTGCGCCCTGCTGGTGACGATGGCCGCCATACCGGTGGCCGGACGGTTGTCCGACCGGATCGGCCGCAGGCGCGTGATGATCGGATCGGCGGTGGCCGTCGCGGTGCTCGGGCTGCCGGCCTATTCGCTGATGACGCACGGATCGGTGCCGCTCGCGGTGCTCGGTGCGGGGCTGATCGCCCTGCCGTTCGCCGGACATACCGGCGTCATCCACGTCATCCTCGCCGAACTGTTCCCCACCCGGGTCCGCTACACCGCGTACTCGTTCGGCTACAACGTGTCCACCGCGATCTTCGGTGGCGCGGCGCCGCTGTTGCTCACCTACCTGATGAAGGAGACCGGCAATATGTCGGTACCCGCGATCTACATGGTGCTGACCGCCGTCATCACCGGAATCGCGATAACGGTCGCGCGGGAGACGGCGTTCGTCCCGCTGGAGCAGGAGTAGCCGTTGACACGACCGGCTACCGTCGGCATCTTCGACGCCGGGATCGGTGGGTTGCCCCTGGCGAGCATGATGCGCAAACGGGCGCCACAACACCGCATCGTCTACCTCGGCGACGCCGCGCGGCGACCCTACGGTCCACGCCCGGCGGCCGAGGTGGCCCGCTTTGTCGCAGAGGAGGAACGCTTCTTCGTGACACAGGGCTGCGATGTGTGGGTCATCGCCTGCAACACCGCCAGTGTGGTCGCCGCCGACGCCCTGCGGCGGACGATCCCGGCCATCGATATGCTCACCGCGATCGAGGCCGCGGCGCGCGACACGCCGCCGGGCCCCGTCGGGGTTCTCGCCACCGCGGGCACCGTCGCCAGCGGAGTCGTACCCCGGGTGCTGACCGGCCGGGTGGTGCACCAACTGGCCACCGAGGACCTGTTGCGCCTCGCCGAGGAGGGCATCACCGATCGCCGGGTCGATCCGCTGATCGGCGAGGCGGTACATTTTCTGCGCGAACACCACTGTGGGACAGCGGTGTTGGCCTGCACCGACTTCACCTGCATCCTGGACCGGCTGCGGTCCGCCGCCGGGAACATCCGGCTGCTCGATCCACTCGACACCGCGGTCGAGCTGGTGCTCGAGCACCTCGACGGATGTTCATCCCGTGCGCCGCGGGCCGAGGGGGACCGGCTGTGTCTGACCGGCCGCCATCCCGTCGACGTCGAACGGTACGCGGCCGAAACCTACGGGCTCGACCTCGGGCCCGCCACCTACGTAACCCTGTCCTGACACCGTTCGGAGGTATCGACATGACAGCCCCGTTGGCCCCGTTTCACCTGGCCATTCCGGTCCACGACATCGAATCGGCCCGCACTTTCTACGGCACGGTCCTCGGTTTCGCCGAGGGACGTTCTGACACCCAGTGGATCGACTGGAATTTCGGTGGCCATCAAGTCGTCACCCACCAAGTGGCGGCATCGGCTGCGGAGCGTGTCGCCGGGACCAACCCCGTTGACGGCCATCAGGTTCCCGTTCCGCACTTCGGACTCGTGCTGCCGGTGCCGGAGTTTCGAGCGCTCGCCGACCGGTTGCGATCCACCGGCATCGAGTTCGTGATCGAACCGTATGTCCGGTTCCAGGGCGAGCCGGGTGAGCAGTGGACGATGTTCTTCCTCGATCCGTCCGGAAATGCGCTCGAATTCAAGGCCTTCGCCGACCTGTCCCAGCTTTTCGCCGGCTGATTGGGCCGGCGACTTCTAGGGTTGACAGACGGGGCACCAGTACGTCACCCGGTCACCGGCGTTGTCGGTCTCGATGAGGGTTCCGCAGCGGCGGCATGGGGCCCCGGCCCGGCCGTACACCCACAGCTGGCGTCCATTGCGGGTGTCTCCGGTGGTGGTGCGGTTCCAGCGGGAGCGGTTGAGCCACAGCATGTCCCGGGCTCGCTGCACCACGCGTCGAGGGTCGGTCAGGCTGCTGACGGGCGCGGTGGGGCGGCGGCCGAAGACGAAGCACAGCTCGTTGCAGTACACGTTGCCGATGCCGGCCATCACCCGCTGGTCCAGCAGGGCGGCGGCCAACGCCCGGTCCGGGTCGGCGGTCAGGTTGGCCGCCGCGATCTGCGGATCCCAGTCGAGGCCCAGCAGGTCGGGGCCCAGGTGCGCGACGACGTCACCGTCGGAGTCGCGGTCCAGCACCTCCAGCACGCCCAGGTCGACGCCGGTGGCGCGGGTGTCGGCCGTCTCCAGCAGAATTCGGATGCGGTGCGCCGCGACCGCCGAGCGGCCGACGCGCCAGCTGCCCTCCATTTTCAGGTGCGAATGGATGCTGGCCGGCCCGACCCGGAGGAAAAGATGCTTGCCGCGGCTGAGCACCTCGTCGACGACCTGCCCGGTCAGATCGACCGTGGCGTACCTCGGCACCCTGATATCGCAGCGGGTCAATGTCTTACCGACGAGCGCCGTGCGCAGCACCGCGGCGGTGTGGAAGACGGTGTCGCCTTCTGGCATGCCTCTATTGAACCAGGTCTGGCCGGGCCGACAGTGCTAGAAACTGACGACAGTTCGGACGCTCTGGCCGCTGGCCATGAGCTGGAACCCATGGTTGATGTCGGAAATCGGTAGGCGGTGGGTAATCAACGGGTCGATGACCACGTCTCCGTCGAGATACAGGTCGACGTACCAGGCCAGCCCGGAGCGGCCCCGCACACCACCGAAGTAACTCCCTTTGATGGTGCGGCCGTAACGCGCGAGCACGGGTGGGAAGGACAGTTCCTGGCCGGCGGGCTCGACGCCCAGCAGAACACAGGTGCCCCAGCCCGGTTGCAGGGAGTCGATGGCCTGCCTCATCACGGGGACAATCCCCGTGCATTCGAAGGCGACGTCGACCCCGCCGCCGGTGAGATCCTTGAGTGCATCGACGACCGCCCCACATGTCGAAGGATCGATGAAGTCGGTCATGCCCAACCGGGTGGCCAGCACCTGCTTCGAGACGACGGGGTCCACGCCGATGATCCGCCCAGCGCCGGCGAGTCGCGCACCCTGGACGACGTTGATTCCGATCCCGCCCAACCCGAACACCACCACGGTGTCTCCCGGCCGGACGTCGTTGAGGGCGGCACCGACCCCCGTGGTGACCCCGCATCCCAACAGGCACACCGTTTCGAGCGGGGCGTCGTCACGTATCTTGGCCAGGGCGATCTCGGGCAGGACGGTGTAGTTGGAGAACGTTGAGGTACCCATGAAGTGGTGGACCGGCTCACCGTCCAGTGTGCTGAACCGTGATGTACCGTCCGGCATGACGCCCGTGTCGCGGGTGGCTTTGATACTCCAGCACAGGTTTGTTCGGCCGCTGGCGCACATCCGGCAGTTGCCGCACTGGGGTCCGTACAACGGGATGACCCTGTCGTCGACGGCGACGCTGGTGACCCCCTCGCCCACCTCTCGCACGATGCCGGCGCCCTCGTGTCCCAGAATCGCCGGATATACGCAACTCGGGTTGTCCCCGGTAAAGGCCGTGGTGTCGGTGTGGCACAGGCCGCTGGCGACGATTTCGACCAGGACCTCCCCGGCCCGTGGTGGCGCTACTCGTATCTCGGTCAACTCGAGGTCGGATCCGGGGCCGAACAGGACTGCTGCGGCTGATGTGATCATTTTCCTGGTGCTTTCGGTGGTTCGTGCGGGTTCGGCCAGCCGGCGTTGACGGTGTCCAGCACAGTGGTCCAGGCCGCACTGCCGGGCTCGATGACCGCGGTGTGGTGTCCGTTCACCTCAACGAGGGCGATATCGCCTCCGGCGGT
The DNA here is from genome assembly GCF_053588415.1 of Mycobacterium sp. NPDC003449. Taxonomy (NCBI): domain Bacteria; kingdom Bacillati; phylum Actinomycetota; class Actinomycetes; order Mycobacteriales; family Mycobacteriaceae; genus Mycobacterium; species Mycobacterium sp. NPDC003449. Next base: position 26,898 of record NZ_JBSFPX010000063.1, on the reverse strand, counting down.
GCATGCTTTCGTGACGTAGCTGGCAGAAATCTGGTGGGGGACACGCTCGTCCGAGTGGCTGTGCAGGCACCGCGTCGGTACCCGGGGTGGGTGTTGCGCCGGGTCGGCGTCTCGAAGATCGGCCGGTGTCGCATCGGGTCCGAGGAACTCCTCGACAGCCGAACCGCCGATGCTCAGCTGTTGTGCCAGTTCGAGATCCACTACGGCGTTGAGGGTTACGAGACCATGCAGGAGCGGTGTGCCGCTGTGACTGCCGGCAACCCGGCCGGCCAACTGCCCGCCGGCGGAATGGCCGACCAATAATGTTGTGCCACAGTTGAGATCGAACTCCGCGGCGATGACGTCGTAATGTTGGAACCCGTCGACACAGTCGGCGACACTATCGCGCCACCAGCAGGCGCGACGGTATTCCATGTTCCACACGTTCCAGCCGCCTGCGGCGAGCGCCGCGGCGGCGGGAGTGGTCATTTCCAGGCCACGATGCGCACGCCAGAAGCCGCCGTGAATCAACACGATCGACCCTCGAACCTCGGGTCCGCCGGCAATGTGGAGATCGCCGTGCTGATCGGGAAACTGTCCGTAAGGCCGGCGGAGAACAATGGCACTTGCTGCGGAATCTGATGATGGCGGCGTTGGTTTCACAGTTGTGTGTCGCCCGGTATTCCGGATCGGAAACGTGCTGCGGTGTCGATGAATCGGTGAATCAGCGGGGCAGACGCGCGAGCTTTCAGGCAGACTACGAACGCATCGGTGTGGAGATCCCCTGCGGGATCCTCGATGGGTACGACGCGGATGTTGCGGTGGTCGGTGATCTCGGCTGTCGTTGCGACCGCGATTCCCAGGCCGGCCTGTACGGCCTGGAGCGCGCCTTCCCTGTCGACTTCGAGTGCCACCCGATAATCGACCGCGGCCCGGTCAAGCGCGCGCTCGAGTACCCGCCGGCTCGTCGAACCGCCCTTGCGCATGATCAACCGTTCGCCTGCGAGATCGTCGATCGAAATCTCGTCGCGGTCTGCGAGGTGATGGTCCGAGCGGACGAGAAGAACCAGTTGCTGGCGGCTGAACGGCAGGGACAGGTACCGACCGTCCAGCCCGAGGTGGCCGATCATCGCGATATCGAGCTCGCAGGCGGCGATCTGCGCGGCTATGGTCGCAGAATCGCTCAACGTCAGATCGATGTCGACGAGCGGGTTCTCGGTACCGAATGCGCTCAGCGGCGGCATGACGAAGTGCGGGTCGACACTGCCCACCCGCAGGGTGCCGCGCAGCTGTTCGGGTGTTCCACTGAGCAGGTCGACGGCGCCTGCCTCGATCTGAAAGAGCTTCTCGGTGAGCGCCAATAGCTTTCGTCCGGTGTCGGTCAATCTGATTCCGCCGGGAAGGCGATGCGCGAGTTCGACCTTGTAGGTCGTTTCGAGTTGACGGAGCTGCGTGGTCACGGTCGGTTGGCCGACATGTAGGAGTTTGGCCGCGGCAGTGACGCTCCCCGTGATCGCGACGGCGTGGAACGACCTCAGTTGGTTGAAGCTGACGTACGGTAACCCTCCGACAGTGGTGCGGGGGTCGTCGGGTGCCATGCATCGAATGCTATCTGTGATGGTTGTCACGCGCCGTCCACGTTGATCAACAGTCGCCCGCCGTCGAGTTTGACCGGATACGTCCGCAAATCCTGCTCCAGGGGTGCGCAGAGGGCCTTTCCGCTGCAGATATCGAAAACCCCCTGATGGCGCGGGCACTCGATGGTTGTTCCGTCGAGATATCCATCGGCCAGTGAGGCTTCCTGGTGGGTGCACCGGTCGTCGGTGACGTAGACCGTCCCGTCGACCTTGTAGACGGCCAGTCGACGGTCAGCGGCCATCAATTGGATGACGTCGTCTTCGTCGACCACATCTTCGTCACCGATGTCAAGCCATTCAGGCATCTTCTCTCCTCACGAGTTTACGCGCAGATGTGCGTCAGTCGGCGGCACCGCGCATGACGGAGCCGGCGAACAGTTCCTGGCTGCGCAACAGATCGCTGTGCCGGTCCATTACCGGATCCAGGGCGGTGTAGAGGTCGTCCCAAATCTCGAACATCGCCGAGTAACGCTCGTGCAGTTCCGGATTGGGTTCGATGACGGCCTTCGTCGTCACCAGTGTGGACAGCGGCTCGGTGGGATCGCTGTACAGGCCGGCACCGGTCGCGGCCAGGATGGCGTCACCGAGTGGGGCGGCTTCCCCGATATCGGGCACGATCAGCGGTTTGTTGGTGACGTCGGCGGTGATCTGATTCCACATCGCGCTGCGGGTCGGTCCGCCATTGAGCACCAACTGATTGACCTGTGCGCCCGCGGCCTCGGCGATGCGCAGGTTCGAGTACAGGTCGAATGCCACTCCTTCGATCAGCGCCCGCACGAAGTGCGCGCGCGAGGTCGACGGTTGAACGCCGAAGAATGTGCCGGTCGCCTTCGTATTCCACCGGGGTGCCAGAGAGTTGCCGAGGTATGGCAGATACATCAGCCCGTCGCTGCCCGGCTCGACCCGACGCGCCTGCATGGTGACCAGGTCGAACACACTCTGGCCACTGCGCTCGGCGAGGATCACTTCGGGATCGGCGAACATGTCACGGAACCATTTCAGCGACGCACCCGTGAATGCCATCGGGGCGTCGAACATCGTCAGGTTCGGCAGCACATGCGGCCACTTCAGGATTCGGAATTCGTCGATCCGCTGCGGGGTGGGGATCATGATGCCCAGGTTCGAGCCGGTCCCCATGGAGTAGTAGGCCTGACCTGCCTCGGTGACACCGCAGCCGAGTGCCGCGGAGCTGATGTCTGTTCCGCCTGCCACGACCACCGTGCCTGGTGCGAGACCGGTTTCTCGCGCGGCTTTGTCGGTGACCTTGCCGACGATCTCGGTCGACCCGTGCAGCGTCGGGTAGAGGTCGACCGGAATACCGATGTCATCTGCCAGTTTGGCGTTCCAGCAATGGTTCTGGTAGTCGAACGGATAGCACAGGCCGGCATCGCCGTAGTTCATCGAGAACTCGCCGGTGAGCTGGAAGGTGCAGTATCCGGCAGGGGAGAGCAGCTTGTGGGCCCGCTCGAAGTCCTCGGGCGTGTGCTGGGCCAGCCACAGCGCCTTCGGTTCGATGAACCACGGCGCTACCCGGTTTCCATTGTTCCGATTGATCCGTTCCTCACCGACCTGGTCACGGATCTGCTGGCACTGTGGGTCCGAGCGTCCATCCATCCAGATCGGGGCGCGGTGGACGGGCCGTCCCTGCTTGTCTACCGGCAATGTGACGCCCACCAGGCCCGAGAATGCCACGCCGACAATACGATCAGCGATTGAGCTGTCGGAGTCCAGACACTGACGAATGCATGTCACTGCTGCCCGCCAGTAGTTGTCCGGGTCTTGTTCGGCCCAACCGGGTCGCGGGTGATACAGGGGGTGTTCGGCGGCCGCATGCGCGATCACCCGCGCCGTCCGGGTATCGAGCACGGATGCTTTCACATTCGTTGTGCCGATATCGATTCCGATGGTGAGCGTATTCGTCATTGGATACCTCCTGGTGGTGGACGCGCGTGGGGGAGCGGTCGGTTCGGTCAGGCAGTCGCGGCTGCGTCGTACCGGGTATCCCCGGTATGGACCCGACGGATGAGGTCCCGATGGACGCGCAGGTATCCGCGAGCGGGCTGCAGGCTGTCCGCCGGCAGCGTGTCATGCATTTCGGGCAGCCGGTGGAACGGTACCGAGGGGGCAAGGTGATGCTCTGCGTGGAACGGCATATTCCAGTACACGAACCGGATGACCGGGTTGGTCAGTGTCGTGCGTGTGTTGCTCAGGAGGTTGGGGCCCTCGTCCATCCCGGTGTGCTCGGCGATGCGGAAGGTGCGCAGCACGGGTTCACCGATGAACCGTGGCACCAGCCAGTACAGAAGCGGAATCTGCCAGGTCCCGGTCAGGATGGTCACCGCGGCGATCACGGCGTACAACACCACATAGGTGCGGACTTCCGCGGAAACGCGACCGCGCTCGTTCTCGGGGATGAAGAACTTTTCCCGCTCGTTGTAGCGTCCGGTGCACCCGCGGTAGAGCGTGCCGATCATCTTGGGCCAGAATCGCATTCCGAGAACCTCACCGAGATACCCACGGACTGTGGCCGGGAAGGGCACCTGGTCGGGGTCGCGCTTCGGGTCCTGGGTATAGGAATGGTGCGCGGCGTGCCGATACCGGAAGTACAGTGCCGGTCGCATCATCACGAATCCACAGACCATCGCGACCGCGGTGTTGAGTCTGCGGGTCTTGAACGCCGTGCCGTGCGAGCATTCGTGCAACGGTGCGAACAGAAAGACAATGAGACTGCCCTGCAAGAACATTGGAATGACGGCCCACCAGGAAGGCAACGTCCACCAGATCAGAGCGGAGGTAGCTGCAAGGAGTGCCAGATGGCCGATCAGCCAGCGGGTGGCGGGACCATCGCTACGCTTCTGCAGGGTACGAAGCTGCTTGCGGGGGATGGGTACCGGGGTCGCCACTGCCCACGGATCCTGCTGTCCCGCATTGGACGCGGTCTCCGGGCTCGCTGTCATTTCATGACCTCCATGTCGGTGGTGATGCACGTCGCCTTATCGTCGCACTGTGACAATCTGGCCACCAATACTTGTTTTGGACCGGCTGTATTGACGAAATCAATGGCAGCCGTTGCCTAAGCGTGTTGCCGTAGTAGCTGCTTGGCCAGCTTGCGCAAGTCGTTCCGGGGTTCGGTGAGGTCGGCTGGGTCGAGGGTCGAGCCGGCGGCGATCAGCTCGGTTATCGGCCTGATATCCCTGCCGTTGTTGAGCGCGACTGCCCCGGTGAGACGTCCCTGGCGGTGGAACAGCACCGTCACCCGGTCATGCGTGGGACCCTCGCGCCAGATGCGTTCGTCTGCCGGAACAGGTGCGCCCACGAGCTGAATGTTGAGGTCGTACTGGTCGGACCAGAACCACGGGACGGGATTTGCCCGAGGCGTCCGCCCCAGCAGGTGATGGGCCAGCCGCCGGCCGGTATGCACCGCGTGGCTCCAGTGCTCACCTCGTTGCCGCATCGTTGGGGTGCCGATGTTTGCCACGTCGCCGATGGCGTAGATGCCGGGCGCCGCGGTCTGCATGTGTTCGTCCACGTGAATCCCGTTACCGGTCTCCAGACCCGCGGCCGCGGCGAGTCCGTCGTTGGGCCGCATCCCGACGCCCATGACCACCAGATCGGCCGCCACGATCTCACCATTGGCCATCCGGACGCCGGTGACGCGGCCTTGTCCGGTGAATGACTCGACGACAACCTCGGTTCTGATCTTGAGGCCACGCTGCCGGTGGTGTTCGACAACCAGGGGAGCCAGTTCGGGCAACACCGCCGCCAGCGGCATCGCCGCTGCTTCGAGCAGTTCCACTTCGAGTCCCGAGGACACCGCCGAGGCTGCGACCTCGGTGCCGATGAATCCGCCCCCGATCACGACGAGTCGCGCACCCGGCGCGAAGCGTCGGCGCAGCTCGATCGCGTCGTCATGAGTGCGGAGCACGAATACTCCATCGAGATCGGCGCCGGGTAGCGGTAGTCGCCGGGCCGATCCGCCCGTGGCCAACACGATTGATCCGGCGTGGTGCCGGGTGCCGTCTGTGGTGGCGAAAGCCCTGTCGGCGCAGTCGAGTGCGGTGACGGACTGTCCCAGGAGCAGGTCGACGTCGTTGTCGCGATAGAAGGACTCCGGCCGCAATGCCACACCGTCCGGGGTATCACCGACGAGCACCCCTTTGGACAGTGGGGGACGGTCGTAGGGCAGCCGTTGCTCGTCGCTGAGCAGACTGATCCGTCCGTCGTATCCTTCGTGTCGAAGTTCGTCGATGGCGCTGATGCTCGAAACACCGGCACCGATGAACGCTATCGAATTCATCTCGTCAGACCCCTATCCCAAATACGTCGCGATGAGTTCCCGGTCCTGACGTAATTCGTCGGCTGAGCCGGAGCGGATGATCTTTCCCTGGTTGAGGACGTGCACGTCGGTGGCGAGCCGAAGGCCGAGGGCCATGTTCTGCTCGACGATGAGAACCGTCATGTCCCGCTCATCGGAGATATCGCGAATGAGTTGCGCCACTTCGTGCACCACGCGCGGCGCCAGGCCCAGTGACGGCTCGTCCAACAGCAGCAGCCGGGGTGCCGACATCATCGACCGCCAGATGGCCAGGATCTGCTGCTGCCCACCGGAAAGATTGCCTGCGAGCGCTTTGTGTCGTTGTTGGAGCCAGGGCACCGCCGTATAGGCGCGTTCGATCCGGTGCCGGGCGTCGGCAGCCTTCGCGGTCAGTGCTCCCATGAGAAGGTTCTCCTCGATGGTCATCTCAGGGAAAACCCGGCGCCGTTCCGGACACAGCGACAGTCCGCGCATCAGGCGCCGGCGCGCGTCGGAACCCTCGATCGGTTCGCCGAACAGCTCGATGTGACCGCACGAGTGCGGATGAATTCCGGCAAGGACTTTCATCAGGGTGGATTTGCCTGCGCCGTTGGGCCCCACGATCGCGGTGACACGGCCGGCCGGGATGTCCAGGGACAGGTCCTGCAACGCAACCGAGTTGCCACCGTAACCCGCTGAAAGATTGTGTACGCGAAGGGCTTTTTCAGTCATCGACCGACTCGCTTCCGAAGTATGCCTCGATCACCTGCGGATCCTGTTGCACGGCTGTGGGGTCTCCGCTGGCGATCACTTTGCCGAAATCCAGCACGATGAGATGACTGCAGACGCCCATGACCAGCCGCATGTTGTGGTCGACGAGAAGTACCGAGCAGTCCCGCTCGGTGGGGATACGTTCGATGGTGTCGATCATGCGCGTGAGTTCCCGGCCGGCCGTCCCGACCGCGGGCTCGTCGAGCAGAATCAGTCGTGGCCCCGAAGCAAGACCGGTCGCCAGCATCAACAAACGCTGCTCGAGGTGGGTCAATTCACCGGCGACAGTGCCTGCGGCAGCGCTGAGTCCGACGAATTCGAGGCATTCGTCGGTCTGGCGGTCGGCTTCATCGGGAATGTAGGAATGTTCGGTCGCGGCGAGTAGGACGTTGTCGTGTGCGGTAAGATCGCCGAACAGACGGGTCTCCTGAAATGTTCGCGCCAGCCCACTGTGAACTCGCCGATGCGGCGCGAACTTGCTGATATCGACTCCGTCGAGGCGGATGACGCCGCCCATCTGTTTGGTGTTTCCCATCAGTAGCGAGATCAGCGTGCTTTTACCTGCGCCGTTGGGTCCGATGACGCCGACGATGCTGCGCTGCGCGACGGTGAAGCTCACGTCGTCGACAGCTTTGACGCCGCCATAATGCCGGTGCAGGTGCTCAACTTCCAGCATTTTCAAACTCCGGTTTGTAGCGGGGACGGGTGGATATCGGCAACGTTTTCGCGCTGCCGCCGGCCTGCGACGTAGCGCACCGATGTCCAGTTCGCGATTCGGCCGCCGAGCCCGGCCAGGCCGTCGGGCGCGATCGCCATGACCACGATGAACACCAAACCCATTGTCAGATAACGGCCTTCGGCGGCAAATCGGAACAGCTCGGGCAGTCCGACCAGGAAGATCGAACCCAGGAGGGGCCCCGATACGGTGGCTGACCCGCCCACGATGAGCGCGACGAACAAAAGAAACGACTCGTAGAAGCCGAAAAGATCCGGCGAGATGAAGTAGGAGTTGTAGGCGAGCAACACCCCTGCGATGCCACCGATGAACCCGCCCGCGACGAACGCCTGCACCTTTCGCCGGTAGACCGGGATGCCGATGCTCTCACTGAGTGCTTCGTCCTTCCTGATGGCAGTGAGATGACGGCCCACAGGCAGCGTGACGATTCGCGCACACGCGAGTGTGACGACCGCGGTGAGGACCACGAGCACACTCAGCCAGGGGAGGGGGCCGTGACCGGGGCGGTCGAAGCCGCCGATACCGACGGAGCCGCCGAGGGCGGGGGCGTTGGCCAGGACCGTGGTCAGCACAACCCCGAGAAGTAGGGTGGCGATCGCGAAGTACTGACCCCTGAGTCGAAGCAGCGGTACGGCGACGACGAGTGCGACGAGGGCCGCGATGGTCGGCGCCAGCAGCAGCTGCACCCAGAATCCCCAGTCGACGTTGTTGGTGGCCCAGGCCGACATGTAGGCGGCCACTCCCATGAACGTCGCCTGTCCGAGGTTGGGATACCCGCTGTATCCGGCCAGCAGATTGAGCCCGCTGACGGCGATCGTGTAGATCAGGATGACGGCGATCACGGCCTGCAGATAAGGCGAGGCCACCAGCAGCGCGTAGCCACCGCCGACAAGTGCTACGGCAAGTGTTCCGACCGAATACCGAGACATTGTCATGCGGTGCGTACCTGCCTTCCGAACAGCCCGCTGGGTTTGAAGGTGAGAACGACCAGAAGTACTACGAAGGCATAGATCGGCGTGTAGTTACTCGAAATAAACTCTGTCCCAAGGACTTGCGCAAATGCAACGAGGAATCCTCCGGCGATCGCCCCGTAGATACTGCCCATGCCGCCGATGATCACGACCACGAAAGCGTTCAGAATCACCGTGTCGGCCATGTACGGGTAGGCGGGGGCCAGGCCGCCGTAGGCGAGCGCGGCTGCACCTGCCAGCAGACCGGAGATGAAGAACGCCGCCATGTAGGTCACGCGAACCTCGACTCCCATCAACCGTGCGGCATCGTTGTCTTGGGAAACCGCCACAATGGATCGACCGGTCCGGGTGCGCTTGAGAAACATCTGTAGGGCAGCGATTGCGGCGACTGCCCAGACGATCATCGCGATGCGGACACCGGAGACGTTGTTGCCGAAGACTGCCACGTTCGCGCCGCTGTAGGGCGTGGAGAGGATCTGGCGCTGCCCGCCCCAGATCATCAGGTTTGCGCTGCCGAGGACCATCAGAACACCCAAAGCCACGGCGGGACCGGCCGCAGCACCCTTGTTCCTGCGCATGATGGGCGCGTAGGCGAGTCGTTGGACCGCCACGGCGAGCAACCCTCCGGTGATCAGTACCACGATGGCGACGAGTACGAAGGGCAGGCCGAGACGGGTCTGTAGGTACACCGCGACCAGGGCCACCGTCGCGATGACGCCTGCGTGTGCGAAGTGCGGAATACCGATGACTCCGTACACCAGTGACAGCCCGATCGCGAGCAGGCAGTACAGCGATCCCAGCGTTGCGGCGTCGATGAGTAGCTGAATCACCGGGTGCCCCCTGGTTCTTGGGTTTCCAGATCGACGATCGCGACTGACTGGTCGGGTAGGCCCGCGGTGAAATACATCTTCGGGTCCCAGGTAGCTGTCTGGGTATTCCAGCCCAGCGCCACTGACAGGGACGTGGCTTGGCGGTCGGCGTTGAAAAGTCGGTCGCCATCGCTTCTGTTCCAACCGGTTATGGTCTCGGCCGGAACTGTGAGGTCGGTGAGCGCCTGCCGGATCGCCTCCCGGTCGGCGGAGCTTCCGGCCTTCTCCATCGCGGCTTTGGCGATCCAGATCGAGTCATAGGCCCACTGGACGAGGTCGATGCCGTAGGTGTGGTAACGCTCCTCGAAATCCTTACCGAACTGAGTTGCCGCGGGCAGTGGATTGGTCTGTGGCGTAACGCCTTCGAACTCGTACACGCCGGCCATGACGGTGTTGTACACGCCGGATCCGATCAGGTCGCGAGCCTGGTCCGGCGTCATGCCGGTGTACATGGTGATCGGCTTGTCGAATCCGGACTGGCGTAGCTGGGTGATGACCGGGGCCACCGCTTGAGTTGACCCGCCAACGTGAACGGCATCGGGGTTGGCGCGCATGACCGACCGGATGAACGCCGAAAGATCAGTTGCATCGGAGGGGTATTGGACCTTTGCCAACAACTTGAGCCCGTGGTCGCCCGCCGTCTCCTCCAAGGAGGCCAGCTGCCCATTGGCGAACGGCTCGTTCGGCCCGAGGAACGCGATCGTTTTCGCGTGATAGCGATCGTTGAGGTACTGGCCTACGCCGGGCACGATGTCGGGCGTATATGGGCGCAGCAGAAAGATGTTCGGGTCGAGGGAGTTCACCGGCGGGTCGTAGGTCGCGGCCAGCACATCGATGACCGGAACGGGGTTGTCCTCGAGGAACGGGGCGATGTTGGCCGAGTTCCATGCCGCGATCAGCAGTGGTGATTCGTCGCGCAGCGCCGCCTGGGGGAACAGACTGGGCATGCTCTTCTCCGGCGTCGTGCCGTCGTCGTACACCCGCAGTCGCAGATCGTGGGAACGGCCCCCGATCGTGATGCCACCGGAGTTGTTGATCCGTTCGACAGCGAGGTCGGCGGCCTGCCTGATCGGTCCCCCGTAGGTGGCGAAATCACCGGTCAGCGGGAGTACCGCGCCGATCGTCACGGCTGAATCGTCGCTGGTCCCGCAGCCGGTCAGTGCGGTGGCGCCGATACACACACCGGCAACGGCACTTACGATCGACCGCAATCGTCTTGTCATCTGTTCCTCGGACTTTGCGCCGACCGCTGAGATCGGCTGGGTTGGAGCGCCGACCAAACAGGGCCATGAGCTGGTCGGGTGCTTCAAGGAAATGTGACCCAGGCCTCTTGGTGAGTCAACGTCAAGAAACCGATCCTGCGCATTCACAAAATCAATGCCGGCGCCATTGCTGTTCGGCCGCGCGTGAACCTAGTGTCGTGTGACCATCGATCTGAGCCATCTGCACCCGGGGACATCACGTTGAAACAGCCACGGCATCGGTTGATCAGGGACGCGGTGGAAGCCGAAGAGGCTGGGGTCGAATGGCTCCGCTGGGCCGGATTCTCCGATGCCCATCGATTGGGTGATGATCTCCCAGAGGGTATTTCGGGTACCGGTGTACGGGCGGTTGCGACGTTCGATCCGCTTCCGATGGATCGATCCAGCCTCATCTCGGTGCATCGATGGGCTGATCAGCACGAGGCGCGAGCCGTCAGCTTCAGTTTTGCGGGCTGGACGTCGGACAGCTTCGAGATGGCGGAAGAGTTGGAGATTGCGTTGCTGCGCTACACCTTCGCCGGCACCATCGAGCCGGACAACGTCGAGGCCCGTCGATTGGCGGCGGGGGCTCGACGCCCAGCACGGCCCGCCCCCGACAGAAAGACGCACTGATGGTCACTTCTTCGTCCACGTTGTCGCCACAGTATCGGCGTCAGGCGGTTGCCTCGCTGGGTGACAAGCACTTTGATGTGCTGGTAGTCGGGGGTGGGGTCGTCGGGTGCGGGGTCGCGCTCGACGCAGCTACCCGGGGGCTGTCGGTGGCACTGGTGGAGTCGCGCGACTTCGGCGCAGGCACCTCCAGCCGGTCAAGCAAACTGCTGCACGGGGGTCTGCGGTACCTGGAGATGCTGGATTTCGGTTTGGTCGCGGAAGCACTGTCGGAGCGGGGCCTGATCGCCGAGAAACTGGCACCCCATCTGGTGCGGGCGATTCCGTTCATCTACCCGCTCCATCACCGCGGGTGGGAGCGTCTGTATGTCGGTGCCGGAGTCGGCCTCTACGATGCGATGGCATCGTTGCGCGGTAACCGCGGCGGTATCCCCTGGCACCGCCACCTGAGCCGTAATCGGCTGAAATCGGTGGCCCCTTCGTTGCGCATAGATGCGTTGGCCGGCGCCCTGATGTACTACGACGCGCAAGTCGACGACGCGAGACACACCATGGCGCTGGCGCGAACCGCGGCGGCCTACGGTGCCACGGTCACCACCGGCACCAGGCTGACTGCACTGCATCACGAGGGAGGTGCGGTGCGTGGCGCAACCATTCTGGATAAATCCACCAATACGGACATCACCGTGACGGCGGGCTGTGTGGTGAATGCGACCGGTGTGTGGAGTAACGAGGTAACCGCGTTGTGCGGCCAGCTTCCCGACCCCGAGGTGCGGATGAGTAAGGGCATCCATCTGGTGGTGCCGAAAGATCGCATCGCATCGCAGAGCGGGATCATCTTGCGCACCGAAAAGTCGGTGCTGTTCGTCATTCCGTGGAATGACCATTGGCTCATCGGTACCACTGACACCGACTGGACACTGCGCAAGGATCACCCGGCCGCCACCGCAGCGGATATCGACTACCTGTTGACTCGCGTGAACGCTGTCCTGCGCCGGCCGCTCGACAGAGCCGATATCGTGGGCGTGTTCGCCGGTCTCAGACCGCTCGTGCAGGGCAGTTCGGCATCGACGGCGAAACTCTCGCGCGAACATGCGGTTTCGCATCCCCTCACCGGGATGGTCTCGGTGGCGGGCGGCAAGTACACCACGTACCGGGTGATGGCCAGGGATGCGCTCGACGAAGCGCTCAAAGACATCGATACACCGGCCGGCCCGTGCTGCACGGCGGAGGTGCCCCTGGTGGGTGCCGTCGGCTTCCGGGCGATGTCCAACGCGGTGGACCGGCTTGCCGCCGACTACGGCCTGCCGTCGCAGACGATCAGGAGTTTGCTCGGCCGCTACGGATCTGAAACGCGAGATGTGTTGGCGCCGTGTATTGCTGATCCTTCGCTGGCGCTTCCGCTCGACGGTGCACCTGACTATCTGCGGGCCGAAGTGCTGTTCGCGGCAACGACAGAAGGGGCCAGACACCTCGACGACATCCTGGCCCGCCGAACCCGCATCTCGTTCGATTCAGCCGATCGTGGGGTGACCGCGGCGGGTGCTGCCGCTGAGGTGGTGGCCGAGGTGATGGGGTGGTCGGCCCGGGAGCAGAGTGCCGAGGTGGACCGCTATCGAGAGCGTGTCCGGGCCGAACTGGCCAGCCAGAACGTGGTGGACGATGTGACTGCCGAGGCGGTCCGTTACGGCGAACCCGGGGACGCGTTGGTGCTGCCGCACGCGCCGCGCTGAGACAGCCCATGCTGGTCATCCTTCATGACCGTAACCGCAGCCCACGGGGCGTGCGGGCGAACCCGGCCCCGGTCAACGCGTGCTGCACGATGTCACGCTCGACGTCCACGTCCGGATCGAGCACGCCGACCCCGTTGATCCGCTCCACCAGCAGCGACGGTATCCGCCCGGCGCCGACCAGATCGACCAGTGCGGCCGCGGCGGCGTGCTGCGCGTCGCCGTCGGCCCCGAAACTCAGCATCGAGTGCCCGCCCCGCTCCAGATACCACACCAACTGCCCGTCCACCACCGCCACCAGCGCGCCGGCCTTGCGGCCCGGCCGGTGATCGCCGCCCCCTTCGGCGGCACGGTTGGGCCACGGCAGGGCGGCCCCGTACGGATTGGCCGGATCGGTCGCGGCCAGCACCACCGCGTGATAGTCGGGCCGCTGCGGATCCACGCCCTCGCTGTAGGACCGCAACCGGTCCACCGTCGAGGCCATCGCGAACTGGGCCCCGCCCAGCGATTCCACGAAGTAGCCGCGCTGACAGCGCCCGGCCTCCTCGAAGGCGCTGAGCACCTTGTAGAGCGTGGCGAAACCGCCGGGCACACCCTCGGCGCCGACCGCGCCCTTGGTGAGCACGCCGTGGCGCCCCAGCAGCAGCTCCGCCTGGAAGTGGGCCCGCACCGTGGAATCGGGTTCGGGTGCGGGCAGCGCCGACCACCGGCCCGACACGGTGGGGTCGGCCGCCCGGGCCTGTGGGCGGGCGACGCTGTAGCGGCTCAACCGCGGCGGCCGGCGCCGCTGCCGGTGCGCGGGCGTGCCGGTGCGACGCGGGCCGGATACCACGGCACGCACCGGTGCGTAGGTGTCCCCGGTGATCCAGCCGGCCCAGATGAGTTCCCACAGCGCGGTTTTGAGGTCACCCGCGTCGCCGTCGGTGAGCTGACGGAAGAAGTACGCGCCTCCGGCCGCCAGGGTGTCCGTCACCGCGCGGTGGGTTTCGGTGAACTCGATCTCGGCCGGCGTCGCCAGGGTCAGCGGAGCCGAGTCGGCCAGGTGGAAGGCGATCCACCCGTCACCGCTGCCGATCTGCCCGGCACCCGACCACAGCACCTCGCCGGAGGCCAGCAGCTCGTCGAGCATGGCCGGCTGGTAGTCGGTGACGCGTTGACCGAAGATCAGCGATTCGACGGCGGACGCCGGCACCGGCACCCCGGCCAGCTGGTCGATCACCGCGGCCAGCCCGTCGACACCGGTGTTGGACCGCGACCCGACCTGCTGCCAGGACGGCAGGAACCGGCCGTAGGCGGCCGTGCTGACGGGTTCGATCTGGGCGCGCAGCGCCGCCAGCGAGCGCCGGCGCAGGATCCGCAGCACCTCGGCGTCGCACCACTGCTCGCCGGGAAGAGCGTCCACGAATTCTCCGCGCACCATCCTGCCGTCGACGGCCATGCGGCCCAACACATCCGAGGTCACCCGAAGGCCGAGCCCGAATCGTGCGGCGACCTGGTCGGTGCTGAACGGTCCGTGAGTGCGGGCGTAGCGGCCGATCAGATCACCGAGCGGATCGGTGACGGATTCGGTGAACGCCGCGGGCACCCCGATCGGCACCGGCACCCCGAGCCCGTCGCGCAGCAGCCCGATGTCCTCGACCGCCACCCACCAGGACTGCCCGCCGAAGCTCACCGGCAGGGCGCGCTTGGCGCCGTACAGTCCGTCCAGCCAGCCCCCCACGGTGTCCGCGGTCGACCGCTGGGCGATCTCGGATTCGGTGAGCGGGCCCAGCAGCCGCAGCAGATCGGCGACCCCTTCGGCGTCGCGCACCGCGCGTTCGGCGGTCAGGTGCTGCAGCTGGGCCGCGGTCGAGGCGACGACGGCCGGGTCGAGCAGCTCCCGCAGCTCGACCCGGCCCAGCAGCTCGGAGAGCAGCACCGTGTCCAGCGCCAGGGCGGCCGCGCGCCGTTCGGCCAGCGGGCTGTCGCCTTCGTACATGAATGCGCCGACGTAACCGAACAACAGCGACGCCGCGAACGGTGACGGGGTCGCGGTCTCGACATCGACGACCCGTAACCGGCGCTGGGCGACCTTACCCATCAGGTCGGTGAGGGCAGGCACGTCGTAGACGTCCTGCAGGCATTCCCGCACGGCTTCCAGCACGATCGGGAAGTCGGGGTACTTGCGGGCGATGTCGAGCAGCTGTGCGGCGCGTTGGCGTTGATGCCACAGCGGCGACCGCTTGCCGGGATGGCGCCGCGGCAGCAGCAGGGCCCGCGCCGCGCATTCGCGGAACCGGGATGCGAACAATGCCGAGCCGCCCACCTCGGCGGTCACGACAGGTTCGATCTCCTCGGCCTCGAAGACGAACAGCTCGGCGCCGGGCGGGGTTTCGCCGGTATCGGGCAGCCGCACGATGATGCCGTCATCGGAGGCGGTGGGCTTCTCGTCGATGCCGTAGCGTTCCCGCAGCCTGCGGCCGACCGCCAACGCCCACGGGCCGTGCACCCGCAGCCCGTACGGGGAGTGCAGGATCACCCGCCAGTCACCCAGCTCGTCGCGGAACCGTTCCACCACCAACGTGCGATCGCTGGGCACGACACCCGTCGCCTCACGCTGCTCACGCAGCAGCTGGTGCAGATTGTCGGTGGCGAAACCGGCGAAACCCATTGCCCGGCAGCGCTCGTCGAACGCTGCACGGTCGAGGACGGCCAGCTCGCCGGTGAAGGCGCCGACCGCCGCACCCAGCTCGACCGGGCGGCCGACGCTGTCGCCCCGCCAGAACGGCAGCCGGGCCGGTTGGCCGGGTGCCGGGAGGACCAGCACCCGGTCGTGGGTGATCTCGGCGATCCGCCAGCTGGTCGCACCGAGCGAGATGACATCGCCCGGCCGCGATTCATAGACCATTTCCTCGTCGAGTTCGCCTACCCGCGACGGTTTTTCGGAATCGGTGGCGAGGTAGACGGTGAACAGCCCGCGGTCGGGGATGGCGCCGCCGGAGGTCACGGCCAGCCGCTGCGCACCGGGGCGGGCGGTCAGGGTGCCGGTGTCGCGGTCGTAGACCAGCCGGGGCCGCAGCTCGGCGAACTCGGTCGAGGGGTACTTGCCGGAGAGCAGATCCAGTGTCGCCTCGAAGGCGCTGCGTGGCAGCGTTGCGAACGGTGCGCTGCGCCGCACCGCGTCGAACCAGGCGTCGGCGTCGACGGGTTCCAGCGCGCACGCCGCGACGGTGTGCTGGGCCAGCACGTCGAGCGGATTGGCAGGCACCCGCATGGTCTCGATGTCGCCGGAGCGCATACGCTGCACCGTCACCGCGCAGCCGATCAGATCGGTGCGGTGTTTCGGGAACAGCACGCCCTGGGAGATCTCACCGACCTGATGGCCGGCGCGGCCGATGCGCTGCAGGCCGCTGGCCACCGACGGCGGCGCCTCGACCTGGATCACCAGGTCGACCGCGCCCATGTCGATACCCAACTCCAGGCTCGAGGTGGCGACGACGGCCCGCAGCCTGCCGCTCTTGAGATCGTCCTCGACCTGGGCGCGCTGTTCCTTGCTGACCGACCCGTGGTGTGCCTTGGCCAGCAGGGCCGGTGCGCCGTCGGCCTGGCCGCTGCCCATGAACTGGGCCGGGGCCCCGCCGCCGACCTGCGGATTGCGGTCGAGTGAGATCTCGACACCGGCCCGTCCGGCGTGAATCTCGTTGAGCCGCGAGGTCAGACGCTCGGCGAGCCGGCGCGAGTTGGCGAACACGATCGAGGACTGGTGGGACTCGACCAGATCGACGATGCGTTCCTCGACGTCGGGCCAGATGGTGTTGTTGTCGAGGTTGGCCATATCCGGCACCGGCACCTGCACCGTCAGGTCGAAGGTCTTGGCGGACGGCGGCGCGACGATGGTGGTCGGGGCCTGCCCGGACAGGAACCGCGCGACCTCCTCGGGCGGCCGGACCGTGGCCGACAACCCGATCCGCTGGGCCGGCCGCTGCAGGATCTGGTCGAGGCGTTCCAGCGAAAGTGCCAGGTGCGCACCGCGTTTGGTGGCGGCCACGGCGTGCACCTCGTCGACGATGACGGTCTGCACCGTGGCCAGCGTCCCCCGCGCCGCCGACGTCAGCATCAGGAACAGCGACTCCGGAGTGGTGATGAGAATGTCGGGCGGCTTGGCGATCATGGCCCGGCGCTGATTCGCCGGGGTGTCCCCGGACCGCACACCCACGCTGATCGACGGCACCGGCGATCCGTGCCGTTCGGCGACCCGGGTGATCCCGGTCAGCGGGGTGCGCAGGTTGCGTTCGACATCGACGGCCAGCGCCTTGAGCGGCGACACGTAGAGCACCCGGGTGCCCTGCGGTGCTTTCGGGTTGGATCGCGGTTCGGCCGGCCGCCGGGCCAGGTCGTCGATGGCCCACAGGAACGCCGCGAGGGTCTTGCCCGACCCGGTCGGCGCGATGACCAGCGTGTTGTCCCCCTCGGCGATGGCCGACCAGGCCTGGGCCTGGGCCGCGGTCGGCGCCGGGAACGCAGCCGTGAACCACTCCCGGGTCAGTTCACCGAACCGGGCCAGCGGATCGTGGCGGGCCATCCACCCATACTGCCGCGCGGCACCGACAAGTCGGCCTCAGCGATCCTCGAGGGACGCCACGCAGATCAGTCTCGCGGGCAGGCCGGGCACCCGGCCGATCGCGTCGAGGAGGGCGTGCGCGCAGGAATCGGCGACGAAATCGGCGTCGATCGAGGGATCGATCACCCGCTGGCGGCACAGTTCGAACGTCAGCGCCAGCCAGCCGTACACCGTGGCCCGAAGGTCCCGCTCCACCGTGGCGTCCAGTGGTTCGGCAACGGCGTCGCGGATGCGTTCGATGATGCGGTTGGCCTGCCGGTCGTTGTCGACGTCGTCGACGCCGCGCAGCACCGGATCCGCTCGACCCATGCCCATATAGGCGGCCCAGGCGCCGTGCGGATGCTCCTCGTCGTAGCGCAGGTAGGCCAGCACCCCGGCCCGCAGTTGACCGAACAGGCTTTGCCCCGGCTCGGTCGGGGCGTTGGTGGCCTCGAACAACCGCTCACCCTCGGTGCGCACCACGGCGGCGAAGAACGCCCGCTTGTCCGGGAAGTAGTGGTACATCAGGGCGCGGGATACTCCGGCGCGTTCGGCGATCTCGTCGATGCGGACCTCGTCGTACGGCCGCTGGCCGAACACCTCGGCCCCCAGAGCCAACAGCTCGCTGCGCCGGTCGGCGGGGGAGAGCCGTCGTCTCGACTCGGCACTCACGTGGGTCAGCTTAACGGGGCGGATGTCTGTCCCGGACGCACGGCATGCGGGTGCCGCGCAATGGTTCGAAGCCGTTGTGTCTACATGTGAATCGCGGCCGGCGCGGGGCGCCCCCCTGAGCACATAATGATGATATCGTCAGTATAGATACAATCGTCAATATCCTGGGAGGCTATATCGTGACCGACGAAACATCCCGCAGCCCCGCCGGCCTGGTGGACGTCCACGCGCATTTCACCACCGCCGGCTACATCGAGGCCGCCAAGGCCGCGGGGCACCGCGAGGCCGACGGCATGCCCGAAGACTATTGGCCGCTCTGGTCGGCCGATGCCCACCTCGAATTGATGGGCTCTCTCGGGATCGGTAAATCCTTTCTGTCGGTGTCTTCCCCCGGGGTCTACTTCGGCGACGCCACTGCGGCAGTGCGTCTGGCCCGCGAGGTCAATGATCGGGCCGCTGAAGTCGCTGCCTCCCATCCCGACAGCTTCGGATGGTTCGCCAGCCTCCCGATGCCCGACGTGGCCGCCTCGCGGCGAGAAGCCGCGCGCGCACTCGAACTCAAGGCCGACGGCGTGGTCCTGATGAGCAATTTTGGCGGCTCATACTTCGGTGACCCGGACAATCAGCCGTTGTTCGAGGACCTCAACGCGCGCGGTGCCGTGGTGTTCCTGCATCCCACATCCAGCCCTGGCCACGATCTGGTCGACTGTGGCCGCCCGCGACCGATGATCGAGTTTCTCTTCGAAACGGCGCGGACAATCACCGACTTCATCCTCAGCGGAAGCGCCGCACGTTATCCCGATCTCAAGATCGTCGTTCCGCACGGCTCGGGAGTCATCCCGCTACTGGCGACGAGGGTGGAGGCGTTCAGGTCGCTCACCACCTCGACACCCGACGGGCCCTCCGTCGCCGAGCTGCTCAAGAGTTTCTACTACGACCTGGCCGGAGTGGGGACCCCGTTTCAAGTCGAAGCACTGCTCACCATCGCCGATCCCGGCCACATCCTTTACGGCAGCGATTATCCATGGACCCGGGCCGAACTTGCGAAGTTCATCACCCAGGTCATGGACCAAGTGGTCGAGTTGCCGGGCGGGGACAGTTGGCGTGAGCAGACGACCCACAACGCGGGCAGGCTCTTCGTCAATCACTGACCGGCACAGGTTCTCGTCGCGACGTCAGACCTTCCCGCCCGGAAACATCGTCTTGACGGCCTTGGTGATGTTCTCGCGGGCCGAGCCGGCATCGACGGGATCCAGGGAGCTGATCGCCATCACGTAGCGGTGCGACGGTCCGATCGCGCCGGTGGAGACGTGCAGCTGGTTGCCGCCGTTCCAGCAGCAGAACCAGCCCTGCTTGACCGCGACCGGCTCGGCATAGAGCCCCTCGGGGATGCCGAACCGCTGTGGGTACCCGTCGGTTCCGGTCGGGGTGGATTGTGCGAGGTTGCCGATGATGACCTTGGCCTGTTCGGGCGGCAGCCCGCCGGTGCCGTCCAGCAGCATGTCGTAGTAACGGACGAGATCGCTTGCGGTGCTCTGCGTGACGTCCCAGTGTCCGTTGGAGGGCGCCGTCGTGCCGGTCAACCCGTAGCGGGCCGTGACGCGCGCGATGACGGCGTTCTCACCGCTGCGGTCCCAGAAGGTCTGGGCCGCGGAGTCATCGGAGGAGCGCAGCATGACGTCGAGCGATTTGCGGTCGGCCGCGGAGAGTTTCGTCTCGCCCTTCGACTCCTGCAGCAGCAGGTCGTCGGCGATGAACAACTTCGCCACCGACGCGATCGGGAAGGGTTTGTCGGCCCCGCTGGACACGGTCTGGCCGGTGTTGCGGTCCAGCACGACGGTCTCGATGTCGGCCCCGGACTCGGCCGCATCGGCGGTGGCCTGACGGACACGGGAGTCGAGCCCGTCGAGTGGCGCCGTCGGCTGGCCGGGCGGTACTTCGGGAAGCGGGGCCCGCGGGCCGACGACCGGCGCGGGCCGGGTGTACTCCGTGCCCGGCGCACCCCACACCTGCGCCTCACAGCCGCTTACCAGCAGCCCCACCCAGGCGACGGCCATTGTTGTCATCGCCCATTTCGGCAGCCGCCAACGCATGAGACTCCTTCGAGCAGATCTGAATCAGGGCAGCGGGTCGACGCTGCGCCCAGCCGACGCCTCAGCCTAATCGGACCGGCCGCACCACGAGCAGTTCCATCGCGTCGGGTGGCGCCGACGGCGGCCCGGCGAGGGCAGCTAGCGAAGTGAGGATCGGATCCCGTCGATCACGAGCCACGCGCCAGCCCGCCCATGCGGGTCCGTAGACGATGGATTGGCCCAAGTTGGCACCAGCCGGCACGGTGGCCAGCGTCGAAACGCTGCTCGACGCCGCCGATTACGCCTTCCAACCGCCGGGCGGTACGGCGTTCTTCGCAAGAAGTAACGGTTCGCCACGACCGTCTGCCAGACTGAGATCTGACGACCAGATCACCAGTCGACACGGAGGCGCGATGGCGGGCCAGATGGGGCAGGTTGACCGGCGGCCGCTCTACGAGCAAGTCGCCGACCGGCTGCGCGAATTCATCGATACCAGCGGCATGCAAGCCGGTGACAAGTTGTCCAACGTGCGCGATCTGGCTTCCGAACTCCAGGTCGGGCGGTCGTCCATCCGCGAGGCCATCACGGCGCTGCGGGCCCAGGGGATCGTCGAGGTCAGGCATGGCGACGGTATCTACCTGCTGCAACGGCCGGAGGACGTGATCTCGTCGCTGGCCGCCGAACTCGTCGAGACGCACGTCGACCACCCCTATATCTGGGAGACCAGGCAGGCGCTGGAGGCGCAGTGCGCGCGGCTGGCGGCCATTCACGCGACCGCAGAAGACCTCGAAGAGCTCGACGCCGCCCTGGCGGAGATGAGTGCCGAGATCGATGCGGGACTTCCCGGCACCGCCGGCGACCGGCGTTTCCATCTCGGTGTGACCGTTGCCGCGCACAATCCGCTGCTGCTCAAGTTGGTGAAAGGTCTCCGGGTCGCCCTCGACCGGACCTCGGAGACATCGCTGACCCGGCCCGGTCAGCCGGCTCGCTCCCTGCAGGATCATCGCGAGATCGTCGACGCGATCCGTGCTCGCGAATCGGCGGACGCGGCCAACAGGATGTTGGCCCATCTGGTGGATACGACCGACGAGCTCATCCGGCGCTGACGGGCGCGCCGTAGACCCGAGGTCCAGATTGGTAGTGACCGACGGCTCACGGGCTGTTAGATTGCAGGTGATCTGATCACCGGCCATTGATGGTCAATCTAGACGTCGAGAGATCAGACCACCTGATCACTACGAGAGGATGTCCGATGGGCTCGTCATTCATCGCCGCCAACGGCTTGTGGACTCAGCGGCAGGAGGAAGCCGGGGTCAAGCTGGCCGCGCAGCTCGACGATCTCGACCTGCGGCAGGTGCGCATCAGTTGGGGAGACCAGCACGGCATCCTGCGGGGCAAGACGCTCGAAGTCGACGCCTTCCGATCGGCACTCGACGAGGGCAAGGACTTCCAGACCGCCACCCTCATCTTCGACACCACCAACAACCCGTCGGTGCCGCCCTTCGAGGCGCACGGGTTCGGTGACGACAGGCTCACCGGGCTGCCCGATGCGGTCCTGGTGCCCGACCCCACCACGTTCCGCGTGCTGCCCTGGGCCGACCGGACCGGGTGGGTGCTCTCCGACATGTACTACCGCAACGGCGAGCGGGTGCCCTTCGACACCCGCGGTGTCCTGCAGAGCCAATTGGCGAAGCTGGAGGACGAGGGGTATAGCTTCACCACCGGTGCCGAACTGGAGTTCTACGTCACCCGGCTCGTCGACCCGAAGCTGAGCTTCGCCGATTCCGGCTGGCCTCCCGCCGCACCGCAGGTGACAGCCCTGTCGCACGGCTATCAGTACCTGACCGAGAACCGAGGCGACGAGGCCGACACCATCCTGTCGGTGCTGCGTGACGAGATCGTCGCGCTCGGAATGCCCTTGGCCACCGTCGAAGACGAATGGGGACCCGGACAGGTCGAGATGTCCTTCGACCCGACGACGGGCATCGAGACGGCCGACAACGTCCTGCTCATCCGCAGCGCCATCAAGCAGATCTGTCGTCGCCACGGCTACCACGCGACGTTCATGTCGCGGCCGGCGTTCCCGCACATCGTGTCCAGCGGGTGGCATCTGCACCAGTCCCTCGGCGCGGAGAGCAAGTCGAACATCATGCCCGGCGAGGACGGCAACCTGTTGTCGGACACCGCGATGCACTTCATGGCAGGTCTGCTCGAGCACGCCAAGGCCAGCTCGGTGCTGACCACGCCGACCATCAACGGTTACAAGCGCTACATCGCCAATTCCTTTGCACCCGACCGCATCGCCTGGGCCGAGGAGAACCGCGGGGCGATGATCCGCATCGCCGGAGCACGTGGCGACGGGTCCACCCACCTGGAGAACAGGATCGGCGAACCCGCGGCGAACCCGTATCTGTACCTGGCGTCGCAGCTGATCAGCGGCCGCGACGGCGTCGCCAGCAGGCTCGATCCCGGGCAGTCGGCCGACGAGGCCTACACGGCCGACGTCCCGTTGGTGCCCGCGACGCTCGAAGAGGCACTCGGCTACTTCGACAGCAGCGCGGTGATGCGCCGCGAGCTGGGCGACCCGTTCGTCAACTACCTGACCACGGTGAAGCGCAAGGAGATCGCACGTTTC
Source organism: Mycobacterium sp. NPDC003449 (assembly GCF_053588415.1). NCBI lineage: Bacteria > Bacillati > Actinomycetota > Actinomycetes > Mycobacteriales > Mycobacteriaceae > Mycobacterium > Mycobacterium sp. NPDC003449. The sequence goes on along the minus strand of NZ_JBSFPX010000063.1, from coordinate 4,082 downwards.
AACGCCTACGTCACCGACTGGGAACAGCGCGAGTACTTCGAGGTCTACTGAAACCATGTCACTGAAAGTCATCGCCGAACACCGGGAACCGGGGCTGGGACCCAACGCGATCACGGTCGCGGCTGCCCAGCTCGGCGGGCCCTGGCTCAAACCCGCGGCACGGTTGACCCGGATCGCCGACGCCGCACACGTCGCCGCTGGTGCGGGGGCCAGCCTGATCGCGTACCCGGAGACGTACCTGTCCGGATATCCGTTCTGGCCGTCGCGCACCCAGGGTGCCCTGTTCGACCATCCGGACCAGAAGGACTGCTACGCCTACTATCTGGACGCCGCGATCGAAGTGGACGGGCCCGAGCAGCGTGAGATGCAGACGCTGGCAGCCGATCTCGGCGTCACCTTGATCGTCGGGGTCACCGAGCGTGGTCGCGGGCTTGGGCGGGGAACGGCGTGGTGCACCTTGCTGACCATCGATCCGCGGCACGGCCTGGTGGGGCATCACCGGAAGCTCGTGCCCACCTACGATGAGCGTCTGGTGTGGGGCCAGGGCGACGGTGCGGGACTGGTCGCGCACCCGGTCGGACCGGCCGTCGTCGGCAGCCTGAACTGCTGGGAGAACTGGATGCCCCAGGCGCGCACCGCACTCTATGCGCAAGGCGAGACGGTGCACGTCGGGGTGTGGCCGGGGTCGAGCACGTTGACCGGCGACATCACCCGTTTCGTGGCCGCCGAGGGCCGGGTGTTCGGCGTCGCCGCGTCCGGGCTGATCACCGCGGATTCCATTCCCGGCGATTTCCCACTGGCCGACCAGCTGCGCAACGCCTCGGACACGGTGGTATTCGACGGCGGCAGTGCCATCGCCGGACCCGACGGGCGTTGGCTGATCCCACCGGTGGTCGGCGAGGAAGGGGTGATCGTGGCGGAACTGGACCTCGATCGCGTCTTCGAGGAGCGGCTCAACTTCGATCCGACCGGTCACTACACCCGGCCGGATATATTCCGGACCGTGGTCAACCGGGCCCGCCACGAGGCAGTGCAATTCAGCACCGGCGACTCGTTGGAACAAGAACTGGAGGCATATCCGTGAGCGACGAGTCGATGGTCCTGATCCTGCAACACCAACCCGACGACGGCCCCGGCAATCTCGCCGGCTGGCTCGTCGACCACGGCGTGCCGTACACGATCATCGACGTATCGACTGCGGAACTGCCTGCCCCGGGGCGGTTCGACGCCCTGGTGGTGCTCGGTAGCAAGCGGTCGGCCTACGAGACCGGCGAACCCTGGATCCGAGCCGAGCACGACTTCGTCCGCGGGTGCGTCGATGCCGGCACATCGGTACTCGGAATCTGCTTCGGGGCACAGCTTCTCGCCCTTGTCCTGGGCGGCGAGGTGCGCCGGATGGCGCAGCCCGAACTTGGCTGGTACCCGGTGTCGGGTGCCCCACCGTACGGGGGAACGTGGTTCGTGTGGCACGGCGACGAGATCACCGCACCACCGGGCAGCACCATCCTTGCCACCACCCCGATCTGCACGCATGCGTTCGCGCACGGCTCCAACCTCGGCGTCCAGTTCCATCCGGAGCTCACCGCGGAACTTCTTGGACATTGGATCGGCACACCCAGGCGGCGCCGGGCGGTGATCGATGCCGGGGGTGATATCGAGCAGATCCGCACCGCTACAACAATATTCGAACCCGATGCGGTCGCCGCGGCTGGCCGGCTCTACGACCAGTTCTTCTCGTCACTGGTCGCCCACCACGATTCAGGGGATACCACATACCCGCACGCCTCGCCGGCACGGTGAGTTCGACATGGTCGCGGTCGGGCGGGCGTTGCTGTCCGACCCCACCTGGGTGAACCGGGTGCGCTCGGGTTCACTCGACGGGTTCGACGGCTACGACGCACGGAAGGCACTCGCGAGCCTGAGTTGACCCCCTGGCGCCCACTAGCGAAGCGAGGAACGGATGCCGTCGATCGCGAACCACGCGCCCAACCCGCCCATGACCGTGGCGGCGAACCGGTCCAGGCTCGTCGCGGCGCGGGAGTAGAGCAGCTGAGGCGCGGGCCGCGACATCACCGTGGCGACCACCAGATACCAGGCCGCCTCGACGCAGGTCACCGCGATGGGCAGGGCGACGAGTAGCCAGCGGGCGGGGTGCAGTGGAAGCGCCGACGCGAAGACGCTTCCGTAGACGACGATCGCTTTGGGGTTGCTCAGTTGGGTCAGGAGCGCGGTGGCGAAGGTACGGGTCGAGGGTGTCGTCGGAGTTCCCGCGGCCGGTTGCGGGTGATTGCTTGCCTGCCACATTCGGATACCGAGGTAGATCAGGTAGGCCCCGCCGGCGATTTTCAGTGCGAGGAAGAGCGGGCCGGCGTAGGCGATCACCGCCCCGAGTCCCGCGGTGGCGGCTACCGCGAAGACCAGGCCACCGGCGCCGATCCCGAGTGCTGCGATGCGGCCGTTGCGTGGCGTTGTCGACAGCGACGTCTGGGCCACCATGACGAAACTCGGGCCGGGGCTGATCGCGCCGATCGCGATCGCACCGGCGATGGTGACGAGGCTGACAACGTCTGCATTCATGCGTGGTCCCGTTCTTCCCGGCACATCGATTCGCGTGCGTCGAGTCTGCGGTGAGATCGCGATTCTGGGTGAAATCGCGATCTGTGCGCAGTCTCGACGAGAGCCTAGTCGCGGCCGCCGGGCTGGTGCGGATCGGCCGAAATCAACCGAGGGACACCAGGTCACCGGTGTGGATCAGACCCTCGCCACCTACGGTCAGGTAAGCTCCGGCGCACGGCAGAATGCCGAAGCCGAGCGCTTCGACCCGGTTCTCGGCCGCAGGTGCACGCAACGCATGCGGTGCTCGGTCGAGCGGCCCGTGTTCGAGGGTCGGGATCACGCACCGCGGAGTCGGGCCCAGGGCCGTCACGGGCACTGTGCCGAACATGAGAGTGCGTCCCGACCAATCGTTCTCGGAGTACGCCGGGTATCCCGGCGGTGTCGTGATGACCAGATTCGGCCGGTAGCGCTGCGCCTCTACTCCGATGCGTTCCAGCGTGGCGGTGGTGATCGCATGCAACGGTGCAAGGTCGACGAACGATTCCCCAGGGGTCGCCGCGGCGAGCTCGAGGAGTGGGGCGTCGACCTCCGCGTCGACGCCGCGATCCAGGACCTGGTCGGGGTCGGCCCGCTCGACCGACGCCCCCTCGGCCCGCCGGTCCACCAGCCGGACCTGCCGCCCCAACAGTCGCGACAGCGTCTCGTCGACGTCGTCCTCCCCGGCCGTCGCCGTCGTTCCGTCGGGCAACTGGATGCGGACCTGTTCGGTGTCGATGCTGGCCGTGCACTTCAACAAGCCGCGCCACAGCCGCGCCTGTTTCGCGCTGGCCACTCGACCGGTCGCATCATCGACCAACGCCATCCGCCGGTCACCCCGGGCCCCACCTCGGTCCACGAACAGGGCATCCACGGCCTCCCCGAGCATCGACTTGACCGGATACCGGTGCAGGCTGCGCACGCGCATCTGATGTTGCCCGACTGAGGAATTCATAACAGAACAATAGTGCGGAACGGGCACGACCGAGGTGAATTCGAATGGGTCGCGCCGCCCAACCTGAGCTCGTCGGGCGGACGCCCCGCGTCCTTCGGGTCAGGGCCGGCGGTCAGGCGCCACTCACTTCGCCGCGATGTCGATCGTAGCGCCGGCATCGCGTACCGCCTTCAGATCGCTGCGCCTGGGTTGAGGATGTTGTGGGGGTCTAGGGCGTGTTTGATGCGTTGGTTGAGTGCGATGGCGTCGGGTCCGAGTTGGCTGGCCAGCCATGGTTGTTTGAGCCGGCCCACGCCGTGTTCGCCGGTGATGGTGCCGCCGAGTCCGACCGCGAGTTCCATGATTTCGCCGAAGGCGAGTTGGGCACGTTCGGCCATGGCGGTGTCGGTGGGGTCGAACACGATCAGGGGGTGGGTGTTGCCGTCGCCGGCGTGGGCGATCACTGAGATCAGGACGTCGCGTTGGGCGGCGATCTTGGAAACCCCGGCCACCAGGTCGGCGAGTGCGGGTAGTGGTACTCCGACGTCCTCCAGCA
>NZ_JBSFPX010000062.1:0-35080 GCF_053588415.1 Mycobacterium sp. NPDC003449 | reverse complement strand
GTCCCGCGACCGCCTGCAGACCGGCAACCTGCAGAATCTGATCGACACCCGCAGCATCGTCGGCGTCACCACCAACCCGTCGATCTTCCAGGCCGCGCTGTCCAAGGGCACCGCCTACGACGCGCAGGTGTCCGAACTCGCCGAGCGGGGCGCCGACGTCGACGCCACCATCCGCACCGTCACCACCGACGATGTCCGCAACGCGTGCGATGTTCTGGCCAAGCAGTATGAGGCGTCCGACGGCGTCGACGGCCGGGTGTCGATCGAGGTCGACCCCCGCCTGGCCCATGACACCGATAAGACCATCCTGCAGGCCATCGAGCTGTGGAAGATCGTCGACCGGCCCAACCTGCTGATCAAGATCCCCGCGACGCTGGCCGGGCTGCCCGCCATCACCGCCGTGATCGCCGAGGGCATCTCGGTCAACGTCACCCTGATCTTCTCGGTGGAACGGCACCGCGCCGTGATGGACGCCTATCTGGCCGGGCTGGAGAAGGCCAAGGAGGCCGGCCACGACCTGTCCAAGATCCATTCCGTCGCATCGTTCTTCGTGTCTCGCGTCGACACCGAGATCGACGCCCGGCTGGACAAGATCGGCGGCGATGCGGCGCTCGCGCTGCGCGGCAAGGCCGGTGTGGCCAACTCGCGGCTGGCCTACGCGGCCTATGAAGAGGTGTTCGGTTCCGATCGTTTCGCCGCGCTCAAGGCCGAAGGGGCGCGCGTGCAGCGCGTGCTGTGGGCCTCGACCGGGGTGAAGAACCCGGACTACTCCGACACCCTCTACGTCACCGAGCTGGTGGCACCGCACACGGTGAACACCATGCCGGAGAAGACCCTGGAGGCGGTCGCCGATCACGGTGACATCGCGGGCAACACCGTCTCCGGAACGGCCGCCGCGGCGCAGGAGACGTTCGACGCACTGGCCGCGGCCGGCATCGACCTGCCCGATGTGTTCAAGGTCCTCGAGGACGAGGGGGTCGAGAAGTTCGAGAAGTCGTGGCAGGAGCTGCTCGACGCTACCCAGGGTCAACTGGACGCCGCCAAGAAATGAGCGTCACGAAGGATGTGACCGCCTCAGTGACCGATTGCACTGGGGCGCCGCCTGACTGGAGCAATCCGCTGCGTGACAAACGCGACAAGCGGATGCCACGGATCGCCGGTCCATGTTCCGTCGTGATCTTCGGTGTGACCGGCGATCTCGCCACCAAGAAGCTGATGCCGGCGATTTACGATCTGGCCAACCGCGGGTTGCTGCCGCCGACGTTCGCCCTGATCGGTTTCGCAAGACGGGACTGGGCCGATGAGGATTTCGGCGCCGTGGTGCTCGACGCGGTGCGCAAGCACGCCCGCACACCGTTCCGCCAGGAGGTATGGGACCGGCTGGCCGAGGGGATCCGCTTCGTTCAGGGCTCCTTCGACGACGATGAATCGTTCAGCAGGCTCGCCGAGACGTTGAGCAAGCTGGACGCCGAACGTGGAACCGGCGGAAACCACGCCTTCTATCTGTCCATCCCGCCGAAGGCGTTCCCCCAGGTCCTCGAACAGCTGTCGAGAACCGGTCTGGCGAACAAGCCCGACGGCTGCTGGAGCCGGGTGGTGATCGAGAAGCCGTTCGGGCACGACCTCAAGAGCGCCGAGGATCTCAACCACCTCGTCAACAGCGTCTTCCCCGAGTCGTCGGTGTTCCGCATCGACCACTATCTGGGGAAGGAGACGGTGCAGAACATTCTGGCGTTGCGGTTCGCCAATGAGCTCTTCGAACCGGTGTGGAACGCCCACTATGTCGACAGCGTGCAGATCACCATGGCCGAGGACATCGGGTTGGGCGGCCGCGCCGGGTATTTCGACGGTGTCGGGGCCGCCCGCGACGTGATCCAGAACCACCTGCTGCAGTTGCTGGCCCTGACCGCCATGGAGGAACCGGTCAGCTTCAGCCCCCATGAACTGCAGGCCGAGAAGATCAAGGTGCTCTCGGCCACCCGGCTGGTCGAACCGCTCGACGAGACCACCTCGCGCGGTCAGTACACCGCCGGCTGGCAGGGCGGCCAGAAGGTGGTCGGCCTGCTCGACGAGGAGGGGTTCTCCAAGACCTCGACGACCGAGACGTTCGCCGCGATCACCCTCGACGTGGACACCCGGCGCTGGGCGGGTGTGCCGTTCTATCTGCGCACCGGAAAGCGGTTGGGCCGCAGGGTGACCGAGATCGCCCTGGTGTTCAAACGGGCACCGCACCTGCCGTTCGACGCCACCATGACCGAGGAACTCGGCCAGAACGCCCTGGTGATCCGGGTGCAGCCGGACGAGGGCATCACCATGCGGTTCGGCTCCAAGGTGCCGGGCAACACCATGGAAGTGCGCGACGTCAGCATGGACTTCTCCTACGGTTCGGCGTTCGCCGAGGAGTCGCCCGAGGCCTACGAGCGGCTCATCCTCGACGTGCTGCTCGGCGAGCCCTCGCTGTTCCCGGTCAACGCCGAGGTCGAGTTGGCCTGGAAGATACTGGATCCCGCGCTGGACTACTGGAGCTCGCACGGCAAGCCCGACCCCTACGAGTCGGGGACGTGGGGCCCGGAATCCGCGTTCGAGATGTTGCACCGCAGTGGGCGCGAATGGAGGCGGCCGTGATTGTCGATCTGCCGGACACCGGCACCGACGTCATCAACAAGAAGATCGTCGCACTGCGCGAGGAGGGCGGCGCCATCACCCTTGGCCGGGTTCTGACCCTGGTCATCGCTCCCGACACCGAAGCGCTGCTGGAGGAATCGATCGAGGCCGCCAACGCCGCCAGCCGCGAACACCCCTGCCGCGTCATCGTGGTCATGCCCGCGGACCGGAAGGCCACCGAGGCGCGACTGGACGCGCAACTGCGGGTCGGGCGTGACGCCGGCGCCAACGAGGTTGTGGTGCTTCGGCTTTCCGGCCCGCTCGCCGATCACGCCAGCAGTGTGGTGACGCCGTTTCTGCTGCCCGACACCCCGGTGGTCACCTGGTGGCCGGATGTGGCCCCGGATGTCCCCGCCGAAGACCCGTTGGGCAAGCTGGCGATCCGCCGGATCACCGACGCCACCAACGGTGCCGATCCCTTACGGGCCATCAAGGGCCGGGCGAAGGGCTACTCCGCCGGGGATACCGACCTGGCCTGGAGCCGGATCACCTACTGGCGCGCCCTGCTGACCTCCGCGCTGGATCAGGCGCCCTACGAACCGATCACGTCAGCCCTGGTGTCCGGTCTCAAGGACGAGCCCGCGCTGGACATCCTGGCCGGCTGGTTGGCCGGCCGGATCGACGGCCAGGTGACACGGGCAGTCGGCGATCTGAAGGTCGAACTCAACCGGCCCAGCGAGACCATCACGCTGAGCCGCCCGCAGAACGGGGTCACTGCGAAACTGACCCGCACCGGCAAGCCGGACGCATCGGTTCCGCTGGCCCGCAGGGAAACCCGTGACTGTCTGGCCGAGGACATGCGCCGTCTGGATGCCGACGAGATCTATTACGACGCATTGCGAGGTATCGACAAGGTGAAGTACGCATGAGCCCGGTGATCGAGCGCTACCCCGACACCGCGGCGCTGGTGGCCGCGGCGGGCGACCGGCTGGTGGAAGCCATCAACTCCGCGATCGCCGCGCGCGGCCAGGCGACCATCGTGCTCACCGGCGGCGGCACCGGCATCGGCCTGCTCAAACGGGTCGGCGAGCGGGCCGCCGAGATCGACTGGACGAAGGTCCACGTCTACTGGGGCGATGAGCGTTTCGTTCCGCAGGACGACGACGAGCGCAACGACAAGCAGGCCCGTGAGGCGCTGTTGGATCAGGTCGGGATCCCGGACGTCAACGTGCATGCGATGGCCGCCAGCGACGGCGAGTTCGGCGACGATCTCGCCGCGGCGACCGAGGGGTACGCCCAGCTGCTGACCGCCAACTTCGACGCCCCTGGACCCGAGTTCGACGTGCACCTGCTCGGAATGGGCGGCGAGGGGCACATCAACTCCCTGTTTCCCGATACACCCGCGGTGCGCGAGTCCACCCGCCTGGTGCTGGGTGTCACCGACTCCCCCAAACCGCCGCCGCGGCGAATCACGTTGACGCTGCCCGCGGTCCGCAACTCCCGCGAGGTGTGGCTGGTGGTGTCCGGTGCGGCCAAGGCCGAGGCGGTTGCCGCCGCGGTCGGCGGGGCCGATCCCGTCGACGTACCCGCCGCAGGCGCGGTAGGCCGCGAGCGCACGGTCTGGCTCCTCGACGAGGCCGCGGCGGGCAAGCTGTAACCGCCGTTCACTCGTCGGTGCCTGCCGAGACCTGGCGATCGGGCGGCCGGTCGGCCAGTGCCTCGGCATAGCCAGCCAGATAGTCGGCCACCTGGCGGTCGGATCGCATCCGGTCTGTCGGGTGGGCCGGCCGGGTTCGGGGTTCGCAGAATCGCCGCACAACGATTCAGACGCAGCGCGGCGCCGTTCGGTTCCCCCGAGCGTCAAGACTGGACGGGCGCGGATTGAGCTGTCGAGACGGTCAACGTGTTGACCGAGCGCCATACTGTCTGACATGGCAGACAGAAGCGACGGTCGTGCCCGCCCCGCAACGAGGCGCATCAAAACCCTGACGCAGGCGGCCCTCAACGCCGATGCCACGGTCGAACAGGTCGAGACACTGCTGATCGACCTCGATCGCACCGTCGTCGGCCTCAACCGGTCGATCGGCGATCTGGACGGCACCCTCGAACGGTTCAACGCCACCATCACCAGCATCGATGAGCTCGCACCGCGCCTGGTCAACATGGTCGACCGGTTGGAAGTCATCGTGCGGCGGGTCGAGGCGATCGTCGACATCAGCGAGGCGGTGACCTCACCACTGGCAACCGCGGAGAACGCCGTCCGCGGGGTGATCAACGCTGTACGGCGAACTGCCGGGGTGTGACAGCGACAATCAGCCGCTATTGCGCAGGGCAGTCGCCAATCCGCTCATGGTGAGCAGGATTCCGCGCTGCACCAGCTCCGCGGTGTCGCCGGAGCGATACCGGCGCAGCAGTTCGACCTGCAGATGGTTGAGCGGTTCGAGGTAGGGGAACCGGTTGAAGACCGACCGGGCCAGTGCCGGGTTGTCGGCCAGCAGGTCGTCCTGTCCGGTGATCAACCGGTGCATCCGCAGGGTGCGGCCATGCTCGGCGACGATCTTGTCGAATACGCGTGCACGCAGTTCCTCGTCGTCGACCAGTTCCGCATAGCGCGCCGCCAGCCCCAGATCGGATTTGGCCAGCACCTGCGCCATATTGGACAGCACGGTCCGGAAGAACGGCCAGCGTTCGTAGAGGTCCTGCAACACCTTCAGCCGGGTGCCCCTCTCGTCCGGGTCGTCGGCGACCCATTCCTCGAACGCCGTGCCGGTGCCGTACCAGCCGGGCAGCATCACCCGTGACTGGCTCCAGGCCAGCACCCACGGAATGGCCCGCAGATCGGCGATCGAGGTGGTCGGCTTGCGCGATGTGGGACGGCTGCCGATGTTGAGCGCGCCGATCTCGCTGACCGGTGTCGACGCTTTGAAGTAGTCGACGAAACCCGGTGTCTCGTGCACCAGTTCGGCGTAGGCACGCTGGGCCCGGGCGGACAGGTCGTCGAGCACCTCGTACGCCGGCCCGGCCTCCTCCCCCAGCCCCTCGACGTCGAGCAGGGTGGATTCGAGCGTCGCGGCCAGCAGGGTCTCCAGGTTACGGTGCGCGATCCTCGGTTCGGCGTACTTGGCGGCGATCACCTCACCCTGTTCGGTGATCCGCAGCGAGCCCTTCACCGCCCCTGGCGGCTGGGCCAGGATGGCGTCGTAGCTGGGGCCGCCACCCCGACCGACCGTGCCGCCACGACCATGGAAGAGCCGCAATCGAATTCCGGTCCTGCGAGCCGATTCGACGAGGTCCAGCTCGGCCCGGTACAGCGCCCAGTTGGCGGCCAGGTACCCGCCGTCCTTGTTCGAATCCGAATAGCCGAGCATCACCTCCTGATGGCCGCGGCGGGCCGACACGATCGCCCGGTACACCGGAAGATCCAGCGCGGCCTCCAGGATGGACGATCCGCGCTGCAGGTCGTCGATGGTCTCGAAGAGCGGCACGATCCCGACCGGCGCGTACACCTGCGAGCCCGAGGCATCCAGCAGGCCGGCCTCTTTCAGCAGCACGGCCGCTTCGAGCAGATCCGAGACCGATTGGCACATCGAGATGATGTAGTTCGGCACGGCCTGCGGGCCGAACACCCGCACCGCCCGAGCGGCGGCCGCCACGATGTCGAGTTCTTTGCGCGCCAGCTCGGACAGTTCGGCGCCGTCGCCGATCAGCGGGCGGCGGGTGGAGATCTCGGCCGTCAGCAAGTCGACCCGCGCCGGTTCGTCGAGTGACGCGTAGTCGGGATGCACGCCGGCCCAGGACAGCAGCTCGGCGACCACCTGTTCGTGGATGTCGGAATTCTGCCGCATGTCCAGGCCCGAAAGGTGAAACCCGAATACCCGCACGGCTTCTCGTAGCCGGTTCAACCTGTCGTCGGCGAGCACCGCACTGCCGTTGGCGCGCAGTGAGCCATCCACGGTGTCGAGGTCGGCCAGGAACTCGCCGGGGGTGCGATACCGCTGCAGTCCCAGGTCGAGTTCGTGTTCGGGTTGCTCGTCGAGGATCTCGCGTGCGGTGGCGGTGAGCCGGGCATGGATCACCCGCAGTGCCCGCCGGTACGGTTCGTCCGCCCGCGCCGGTTCGTGGCAGGCGTCGGCCAGGGCCGCCAGGCCGTCGCTGACCCTGACCAGCCGCGCCGACATCGACAGCTCTTCTTCGAGCCCGGTGATCTCGGTGAAATAGTGCTCCATCGCCATCTGCGCCGCGCGGCCGGTGGCCAGCCGGACCACCTCGGCGGTGACGTTGGGATTGCCGTCGCGATCCCCGCCGATCCAGGACCCCGGTCGCAGGATCGGCTCCTCCAGCAGATCCCGGCCCGGCCAGCGGGCCTGCAACGCATCCCGCACCCCGGCGTTGACCTGCGGGATCACCTCGAAGAACGCGGCCGGGTAGTAGCGCAGGCCGGTTTCGATCTCATCGGAGATCTTCAGCCGCGACAGCCGCACCAGCGCGGTCTGCCACAGCGTGAGCACATGGCGGCGCAGTTCGACCTCGATATCACGGCCGTCCTCGGTGCGGCTGTGGCCGTGCATGCGCAGGCGCATCAGTTCGGTGATGCGGTGCTGGGTGTCGAAGATCGTGCGCCGCCGGGTCTCGGTGGGATGGGCGGTGATCACCGGCGCCACCAATGCGCCGGTGAGTGCCTCGGCCACGGCCGTCGCGTCGAGTTCGGCGGAATCCAGTTTCAGGTAGGTCGCGGCCAGGCTGCTGTCCTGCGGTGGTTCACCGGCCGCGACGTGCACCTCGCGGCGCCGCTCCCGGTGGATGTCCTCGGCGACGTTGGCCAGCAGCGCGAAGTGCGTGAAGGCCCGGATCACCGGGATGGCCCGGCGGACATCGGCTCCGGCGAACATCCCGGCGAGTTCGGCCCGGTCGATTTCGGAGCGGCGCACCCGGAACGACTCGACGCGGGCCCGCTCGACGAGGTCGAAAACCTCCTCACCGTTCTGCTCGCGGACGGTGTCGCCGAGAATCGCGCCGAGCAGCCGAATGTCCTCGCGCATCGGTTCGGTGGCCTCGTGGCCCACCTCGGTGCGCTGGACGGAGCCGATCGGTTCGAGTGCGACGTCGTTGGGTTGAGCCATCTGCCCAGTATCGGCGCGACGACGGCGCATCGCAGGAATGCGCACATGAGCAAAATTGTGCGCATATGTTGACGATCGCATAGCCCCGTCCTTAACGTGATGGGCGTCACGCGGCCCGGCACCGCTGCCGCCGCCCAGCTAGGAGGACAGGTGAGATTCCTACAAGCAATCTCCGGGATCGCGCTCGGAGCCGCCATGGCGTTGACGTTCTCGGGGTGCTCGGTACCCGGCGATAACACCGCCCAGAACACCGCCACCGTCGACGGCCCGGTCAAGATCGGCTTCAGCCAGGCAACCCAGCAGAGCCCGTTCTACGTCGCCCTCACCGACGCGGCCAAGGCGGAGGCGCAGGCGCAGGGCGGCGAATTCTTCTACGCCGACGCCAACGGCGACGTGACCAAACAGAACAACGATGTCCAGGACTTGATCACCCGGGGTGTCAACGTGCTGGTGATCAACCCGGTCGACCCGAAGGGCATCACACCGTCGCTGGCCGCCGCCGAGGCCGCCGGTATCAAGGTGGTGACCGTCGACCGCCCGGTCGAATCGGGTGCGGCGGCCTTCGTAGGCCGCGACAACAAGGCCATGGGCCGGCTGGTCGGAGAGGAAACCGTCCGGGTACTCGGGCCGGCAGGCGGCAAGGTCATCGAGATACAGGGCGACGCGGGTGGCGCGGTGGCCAGGGACCGCCACGACGGATTCCAGGCCGCGGTATCGGCCCAGCCGAACATCACCGTCGTCGACGGTCCGTACTGCGACTACACCAGATCCAAAGCGGTCACCGCGATGCAGGACCTGTTGCAGGCCCATCCCGATCTGAAGGCGGTCTATGCCCAGAACGACGATATGGCGCTGGGTGCCCTGCAGGTTCTGCACGAGAACCACCGCGCCGACGTCAAGGTCTTCGGGGTGGACGGGCTGATGGAGGCCGTCCGCGCCATCGCAAACGGCGACCAGTACATCGCGACCGCACTCAACGATCCGAACGTCGAAGGCAAGCTCGCCATCCAGACCGCGGTCAAGGTGGCCCACGGTGAATCGGCACCGGAATTCGTCGATGCCGGAACGGATCTGGTCAACAAATCCAACGCACCGTCGCTGGAGGGCGAAGCGACCTTCGCCGCCGCCACCTAGCCGGCCGACTTCGAGCCAGGCCAGCCAACACATGAGGAGACGATTTCGATGACCACCGAGGCCCCCGCCCCGGCGACCGTACCGGCCCGGTCCACCCGGCCCGAACATATGACGGCGGCGGTGATGTACGCGCCCGGCGACATCCGGGTCGAGCAGGCGCCGGTGCCCACACCCGGCCCCGGCGAGGTACTGCTCAAGGTCGCCGCGTGCGGCGTGTGCGGATCCGACGTCCCCAGGATGCTGCGCAACGGCGGCTATGTCATGCCGATCATCTGTGGGCACGAGTTCTCCGGCTGGGTCGCCGAGATCGGTGCGGGCGTGGACGGATTCGATATCGGTGAACTCGTCTCGGTGCCCCCGCTGATCCCGTGCCGCCGCTGCGACTTCTGCGCCAAGGGCGCATTCGGGCTCTGCGAGAATTACGATTACTTCGGCAGCCGGTCCGACGGGGCCTACGCCCAGTTCGTGGTCAGCCCGGTGGGCAATCTGCTGAAGCTGCCCGCAGGCATCGATCCCCGCGCCGCCGCGATGCTCGACCCCGCCGCGATCGCGCTGCACGGGCTGTGGAAGACCGGCCTGCGGGCCGGGCACCGCGTCCTCGTCATCGGTGCGGGCCCGATCGGACTCTTCGCCGTCCAGTGGGCCAAGCTGCACGGCGCCGACCAGATCGTCGCGGTCGACCTGAGCGACGAAAAGGCCGCCATGGCGCGTGCGGCCGGCGCCACCCACGCGGTGCAGGGCGTCGAAGAGGCGCGCGCGCTGAGTGGGCGCGGCTTCGACATCGTTCTCGAGTCCGCGGGCACCCCCGCGACGGCCGATATGGCGGCCGACCTCACCGGCCCACACGGTCACGCGGTCTTCGTCGGCATCCCGCACGCACCCGTGACGCTGGAAAAGGACACCTTCAACAAGTTCATGCGGCTGGAGACCAGCCTGCACGGCTCATGGAACTCGTTCTCGGCACCGTTCCCCGGCGACGAGTGGCGCACGGCCGCCCAGATGCTGGCCGCCGGAACACTCAAGTGGGAGTTCATGATCACCCACGAACTGCCGTTGTCGGACCTGCCGGGCATGATGCGCCAGCTCGGCGACCGCTCGATCTTCTCGTCCAAAGTGTTGTTCCTGCCCAACGAGGACTGAGCCATGGGGATCCTTCTGACGATCGACCTCGGCACCGAGGGCGCCCGGGTCGGCGCGTTCACCGAGGACGGCACCCCGCTGGGCACGGCTCACCGCCCGTACTCGACCCACCATCCCCGACCGGGGTGGGCCGAGCAGGATCCGCGGGACTGGTGGGCCGCGATCACCGCGGCGGCTCGTGAACTTCTGGACACCGACCCGTGCCGGGCGGCCGGCCCGGTCATCGCCATCGCGACGTCGACCACCGCATCGACGGTGGCGGTCGTCGACGCCACCGGAGCACCGCTGCGCCCGGCGATCCTCTGGATGGACGCGCGCGGCGCCGCGGAATCCGAACGCACCGCGCAACTGAGCCACCAGCATCCGATCCTGCAATGGTCCGGAGGATCGGATGCGTCGGAATGGCTACTGCCGAAAGCGATGTGGCTCAAGGCGCACGACCCGGATGCCTACCGGGACGCCGCACGGATCGTCGAGGCCGTCGACTACCTCACCTTCCGGTTGAGCGGACGATGGGTCGGGTCGCAGATGAACGCGGTCTGCAAATACAACTACGACGCCCTGACCAGGCGGTTCCCCGCCGAGCTCTACGCCGCCCTCGGCATGGACGATCTGATCGACAAACTGCCGGACGAGATTGTCGCGGTCGGCGGTGTCGCGGGCACTCTCACGCCAACCGCGGCAGCCGATCTCGGCATCGACGCCGAACCGGTCGTCGCCGTCGGCGGTATCGATGCCCACGTGTCCCTGCTCGCCTGTGGCGGCAAGGTGGACGGGCTGGTGTCCATCGTGTCCGGCACCTCCTCGGCCATCGTCACCGAAGTCGACCGGCCGACCACCTCCAACGAGGTGTGGGGGCCCTACCCCGACGCCCTGAACCACCGGAAATGGCTGATCGAAGGCGGCCAGGTGTCCAGCGGTTCGGTGCTGAAGTGGACGGGTGAGTCGATCATGGGCGTCCCCCGAGACCAGCTGTCAACGCTGATCGAGCAGGCCACCGCGGTGGATCCGGCCTCCCACGGTTTGCGGGCCCTCGACTACTTCATGGGCAATCGCACCCCGCACCGGGAGGCCCGGCTGCGCGGGGCCGTCATCGGGCTGACCCTGGGGACCACGAAGGCCGAACTGTACCGGGCCATGGTCGAAGCCGTGGCGTGCGGAACCCGCAGCGTCATCGACTCGTTCGAACGGTCCGGCGTGCCGTGCACCCGCCTGGTCTTCTCGGGTGGCATCGAACGAAACTCGCTGTGGCAGCAGGTGACCATCGACGTCCTCGGCCGGCCCGCCGAACTGGTGGTCGGCGAGAACCTCACGCTTCGGGCGTGCGCGGTGATCGCCGCGACCGCGGCCGGGATCGTGCCGAGCCTGGGTGCGGGGTCCCAGCTGTTCGCCCCGCGGGTCCGGCTCCTGGAACCCGACCCGAAACGGATAGCGGTGTACGAACAGACCTTCGGTGACTATCAGCGACTGACCGCGGCGTTGTGGCCGATCATGTGCGACACCACCGACGGCGGCGCGGGCGCCAACCCGGACACCCGCCCACCGTTCCGGTTGGTGCGGTAATGAGTGCCGTCGCGGACAAGGATCACACCGACCTGCTGCTCTATATCGCGCAGTGCTATTACGAGCAGGGGCGCACCCAGGAGGACATCGGATCCGAACTCCACCTGACCCGGTGGAAGGTCGGCCGGCTACTGGACGAGGCCCGCGGCGTCGGCCTCGTCCAGATCAAAATCGTGCACCCCCAAGCCCGCCGGACCGACACCGAGGTCGCGATGCGCAGCCGCTTCGGCCTGCGCGAATGCGTGGTGGTGCCGGGCCCCGACCATCGCGACACACCCGGACAGCACGTCGCCGCGGCGGCGGCGAACTACCTGAAGTCGAACGCGTCGTGGATCACCTCGCTGGGCGTTTCCTGGGGCAACACCCTGCAGCAGATCGCCGCGGTGCTACCTGCCGGGTGGACAAGTGGCATCGAGGTCATCCAGGCCAACGGCGGGGTGAGTCGATCGGTGCACCCCACCAAGGCCGCCAATATCGTGACGAGCATCGCCCACACCGGAAACGGCCGGGCCACCATGTTGTCGGTGCCCGCGATCGTCGAGCGGATCGAGACCCGAGATGCGCTCTACGCCGAAGGTTTCGTCGAGGAGGTGCTGGCCCGCGCCCGCACGGCCGACGCCCTGCTGTTCTCGCTGGGGGCGCTCGGCCCGACCTCGGTGCTGGTCGAATCGGGTGCGATCACGACCGCCGAACTCGCCCAACTCGAGGCGGCCGGGGCCTGCGGCGACATCCTCGCCCACTACATCACCGCGACGGGTGCGATCGCCCGCGCCGACATCGACAGGCGGACGGTCGGTCTGGGACTCGACGACGTCAAGAACGCCAATTGCGCCATCGCGGTCGCCGCGGGAGAACACAAGGTCCCCGTCGTCCGGGGAGCCCTGACCAGCGGGCTCTGCTCGGTGCTGATCACCGACGAAGCCACCGCACTGTCCGTGCTGGGGGAATCGGCATGACCGACAACCACATCGCACATCCCGCACTCCGGATGACCGACATCGTGAAAGCGTTCCCCGGAACGAAGGCGTGCGACGGTGCGACCCTGGAGGTCGCGAAGGGAGAGGTGCACTGCCTGCTCGGTGAGAACGGCGCGGGGAAAAGCACTTTGATGAAAATCCTGTCCGGTTCGTATACCCCGGATTCCGGGACGATCACGCTGGACGGCGAGGACGTCTCGTTCGGCTCACCGATCGACGGAGTCAGGGCCGGGATCAACACCATCTACCAGGAATTGGACCTGGTGCCCGATATCACGGTGGCGCAGAACCTTTTCCTGGGTCACGAACCGCTGCGTGGTCCGTTCGTCGCGCGTCGCGAGCGGGATCGCCTGGCGGCGACGGCGATCGCCCGGGTCGGCGGCGGCTTCGCACCATCGGACGTGGTCGCCGACCTGTCGGTGTCCGACCAGCAGTTGACCGCGATCGCCAAGGCGCTCACCACCGATGCCCGCATCGTCGTCATGGACGAGCCGAGCGCCACCCTCACCGATCACGATCTCGCCGAGGTCTTCCGGGTCATCCGCGAACTCACCGCCTCCGGCAAATCGGTGATCTACATATCGCACCGGCTCGACGAGGTGAAGGAGATCGGCGACCGCGCCACCGTCATGCGCGACGGCGCCACCGTCGGGGTGTTCGACGTGGCGACGGTGACCAAGGACGAACTGGTCGAGGCGATGATCGGTCGCGGCCTGAAACCACATTCGCCCCGGGCGCGGTGTCGCTCCGAAGAGACGGGAGCCGAGCTGCTCGAAGTCCGCCGCGCCGCCATCGCGGGGGTGATCGAGGTATCGGACATCACCGTGCGGCGTGGCGAGATCATCGGACTGGCGGGTTTGGGCGGTGCGGGCCGCTCCACCCTGTTGGCGACCCTGTTCGGCGACCGCCGTGCCGCCCTTGACCTGACCCTGAAAGGCGCGGCGGTCACCCGGATGACCCCCCGGGGCGCGGTATCGGCGGGGATCGGTCTTGTCCCCGAGGACCGCAAGCGCCAAGGACTGTTCCTTGAGCAGTCGATCCTGCGTAACGCCGGTATCGCCGCGCTCGCGCCGCTCGGGGTCAACCCGATGAAGGCCGCCAGGCGGCTGTGCGCGCCGTCGCTGCAACGCCTCGGGGTCAAGTTCTCCAGCATCGACCAGCCGGTCGGCCAGCTCTCCGGCGGCAACCAGCAGAAGGTGGTGCTGGCCAAGTGGATGGCCAGGGGAATCGACCTGCTTCTGCTCGACGAACCGACCCGAGGTTTGGACATCGGCGCGAAAGCCGATCTGTTCGAACAGGTTCACGCGCTCGCCGAATCCGGCGTCGGGGTGTTGATGGCGTCGAGCGAGCTGAGCGAGCTCACCGAGAACTGCGATCTGATCTGGGTCATGCACGAAGGCAGAAACATCGCGGCGTACGACCCGGCAAGCACACCGCCTGCGGACATCGCCCGCTGTGTGGTCACAGGAAGAAGCGACATTGACTGACGTAATTGAGGGATCCACTTCGCATTCGACGGCCACGACCGCCGTCGGCGCACGCACCCGCCGCCAGAACATCATCGTGCGGTTCAATCTGCTGATCGTCTTCGTGGCGTTGTTCGTCGTGGCATCCGTCACGGCTCCGCAGTTTCTCACCTCGCAGAACCTGGCGAACCTGCTCCAACAATCCAGCCTCACCGGCATTGTCGCGATCGGGATGACGGTGGTGATCCTCACCTCCGGTATCGACCTGTCGGTGGGCAGCGTCGCGGCGCTGTCGGGAATGCTGGTGGCGATCCTGATCGGGATGGGTATCGTCTGGCCCGTCGCCATGCTCCTGGCCATCATGAGCGGGCTGATCCTGGGCGGGATCATGGGCGGATTGAGCGCCTATCTGGCCTTACCGGCGTTCATGGTGACGCTGGCCGGAATGCAGAGCATCCGCGGGCTCACCTTCCTGACCACCAACGGCACCCCCACGACCGCCGAGATTCCGATCGGCCTGCGGTTTCTGGGTGCCGGGACGGTGGCCGGTGTTCCGGTGGTCGGCGTGATCTTCGTGGTCACCA
The DNA here is from genome assembly GCF_053588415.1 of Mycobacterium sp. NPDC003449. NCBI lineage: Bacteria > Bacillati > Actinomycetota > Actinomycetes > Mycobacteriales > Mycobacteriaceae > Mycobacterium > Mycobacterium sp. NPDC003449. The sequence continues at coordinate 20,492 of NZ_JBSFPX010000062.1, read as the reverse complement.
CCGTGATCGTGGGTGTGGTGTTGCGCCGCACGACGTTTGGTGAGCACATCTATGCGGTCGGCAGCAACGCCACGGCGGCGAGGCTGTCCGGACTGCCGGTGCAGCGGATAAAGACGACGGCCTACGTGATCTGCGGCGGGTTGGCCGCGCTGACCGGCGTGCTGCTCACCGCCAGGCTCACCATCGGTCAGCCAACTGCGCACACCGGCCTTGAACTGGATGCCATCGCCGCGGTGGTCCTGGGAGGAACCAGCCTGTTCGGCGGAAAGGGCGGGGTGATGGGCACATTCATCGCCGTGCTGCTGCTCTCGGTGCTGCGCAACCTGTTCAACCTGCTGGGGCTGAGCTCGTTCTTCCAGATGCTGGTGACCGGGCTGATCCTGGTGGCGGCGCTGATCATGAACTACGTCCTCGACCGACAGACCAAGTCCGCATGAAGCCGACAGAAGGGATCCCCACCCGATGAGCACCACCCGACCGACCGCCGCCCAGGTCGTCGCGATGATCGACCACACCCTGCTCAAACCGGAGGCGACGGCGGCCGATGTCGAGGCGCTGGTCGACGAGGCGGAGGCACTCGGTGCCTATTCGGTTTGCGTATCGCCCTCGATGCTGCCGATCACCATCTCTCCCGACTCCCGACTGAAAGTCGCTGCGGTCTGCGGTTTCCCGAGTGGCAAGCACAGCCCGGCGGTCAAGGCGGCCGAGGCGGCCGAGGCGGTGCGGCTCGGCGCCGACGAGATCGACATGGTCATCGACATCGGTGCGGCCAAAGAAGGCTCCTTCGACCGTGTCGAAGCCGATATCGCCGCGGTGCGCGCCGCCGTACCGGCGCCGACGGTCCTGAAGGTGATCATCGAGTCGGCGACGTTGACCGACGACGAGATCGTCGGGGTGTGCCGGGCCGCCGCGGCGGCGGGCGCCGACTTCGTCAAGACGTCGACGGGTTTTCATCCCGCCGGGGGTGCCACGGTGCGGGCGGTTGAATTGATGCACCGCACCGTGCACGGGGACGGGCTCGCGGTGAAGGCCTCCGGCGGTGTGCGCACCCTCGAGCAGGCGCAGGCCATGATCGCCGCGGGCGCTACCCGACTCGGCGTATCGGGGTCGCGGGCGCTGCTGAGCGACGCCGGGGCCGAGGTCGCCGCCGGCTACTGACACCGACCAGACGAAAGACCGCCCCGGCGCTGATGCCGGGGCGGTTCTGGGCTGTGTTGTGACACACAGTCGGCAGCTGTCAGCTGTACTTGATCTGCAATGCCACGCCGATGATCGATACGAACCAGATGCCGACTACGAACAGGGTGAGCCGGTCGAGGTTCTTCTCGACCACCGTGGACCCGGACAAGCTGGACTGAACACCGCCGCCGAACAGCGTGGACAGGCCGCCACCCTTGGCCCGGTGCAGCAGGACCAGGAGCACGACCAGCACACTGGTCAGGACCAGGATGATCTGCAGAGCCAATTCCATGGCCGCAAGACTACCTGGTGAGAACGCCCCGCCGCGGCCGGGTCAGGGCAGCGGCCCGCCGGCGGCGATCGCCGACAGCGTGGCGAACTGCTCCCCGTCCAGCGATGCACCGCCCACCAGAGCGCCGTCCACATCGGACTGGGCCACGATCTCACCGACGTTCTTGGCGTTGACCGAGCCGCCGTAGAGCACCCGCACACCGGCCGCGGCCTCGGGCGAGGACAGGTTGCCCAGCTCGGCCCGGATCGCCTTGCAGACCTCCTGCGCGTCGGCCGCGCCGGCCACCCGGCCGGTCCCGATCGCCCACACGGGTTCGTAGGCGATCACGACCTGGCCGATCTGCTCCTTGGTGAGCCCGGCCAGGGAACCCTTCAACTGTTCGGTGCAGTGCTCGACGTGGTTGCCCGCCTCGCGCACCTCGAGATGCTCGCCGATGCACACGATCGGTGTGATGCCGTGTTTGAACGCGGCCGCGGCCTTGGCCGCCACCAGCGCATCGTCCTCGTGGTGGTAGGTGCGCCGCTCTGAATGACCGACCACGGCGAAGCTGCAGCCCAGCTTCGCCAGGAACGCGCCGCTGACCTCACCGGTGTAGGCGCCGGAATCGTGCTGCGACACGTCCTGGGCGCCGTAACTGAGCCGCAGTTTGTCCCCGTCCACCAGGGTCTGCACGCTGCGCAGGTCGGTGAACGGCGGGATGACCGTGACGTCGACCTTGTCGAAGTACTTGTCCGGCAAGGCGAATGCGATCTTCTGCACCAGCGCGATGGCCTCGAAGTGGTTGAGGTTCATCTTCCAGTTGCCGGCGATCAGCGGCTTACGCGCCATAGGTCAGGACTCCAGGATGTCGATACCGGGCAGGGTTTTGCCCTCAAGGTATTCCAGCGACGCACCGCCGCCGGTGGAAATGTGCGAAAAGCCGTCCTCGGGCAAACCGAGTTGGCGCACGGCCGCCGCCGAATCGCCGCCACCGACGACGCTGAACGCACCCTTTTCCGTGGCGCCGATGATGGCCTCGGCGACGCCCTTGGTACCCGCGGAGAACGCCGGGAACTCGAACACGCCCATCGGGCCGTTCCAGAACACCGTCTTGGCGTTGGACAGCAGCGCGGTGAACCGCTTCACCGACTCGGGGCCGATGTCCAGGCCCATCTTGCCGTCCGGGATGCGATCGGCGGCCACGGTCTCCGGCGCGGCATCGGCCGCGAACTTGTCGGCGACCACGATGTCGACCGGCAGGTGGATGACGTCGGCGTAGGTGTCCAGCAGCCGCTTGCAGGTGTCGATCATCTCCTCCTGGCACAGCGAGGTTCCGACCGAAACTCCTTGTGCAGCAAGGAAGGTGAAGCACATGCCGCCACCGATCACCAGGCTGTCGGCCTTGGTGGCGAGGTTCTCGATGACCGCCAGCTTGTCCGACACCTTGGAGCCGCCGAGCACCACCGCGTAGGGCCGCTCGGTGGAACTGGTCAGCTGCTCGAGCACCTTGACCTCGGCGTCGACGAGGGTGCCCGCGTAGTGCGGCAGCAACGTCGCCACGTCATAGACCGAAGCCTGCTTGCGGTGCACGACGCCGAATCCGTCGGAGACGAACGCGCCGGGCGAACCGTCGGCTGATTCAACCAGCGCTGCTAACTCCTGGGCCAACCCCAGCCGCTCGGCGTCGTCCTTGCTGGTCTCGCGCGCGTCGAAGCGGATGTTCTCCAGCAACAGGACGTCACCGTCGGTCAAGCCCTCGGCGCGGGCCAGCGCGTCGGTGCCGACCACGTCGCCGGCCAACTGCACGTGGCGACCGAGCTTCTCCCCCAGCGCCGTGGCGACCGGGGCCAGCGAGAACTTGGGATCCGGCTCGCCCTTGGGACGGCCGAGGTGCGCGGTCACGACGACCTTGGCGCCGGCCTCGGCGAGCGCTTTCAGCGTCGGCACCGAGGCGATGATGCGGCCGGGGTCAGTGATGTTGCCGTCGTCGTCGAGCGGGACGTTGAGGTCGGAGCGCACGAGAACGCCCCGCCCTTCCACACCCTCCGCCAGCAGATCGGAAAGGGTCGACACAGCCATGAGCGCTAGAGCGACTTACCGACGAGCGCGACCAGGTCGGCGAGGCGGTTGGAGTAGCCCCACTCGTTGTCGTACCAGGAGACCACCTTGGCCTGGTTGTCGATGACCTTGGTCAGACCCGAGTCGAACAGCGAGCTGTGCGGATCGGTGACGATGTCGCTGGACACGATCGGCGCGTCGTAGTACTTGAGGATGCCCTTGAGCGGTCCCTCGGCGGCCGCCTGGAATGCGGCGTTGATCTGGTCGGCGGTGGCCGACTTCGCCAGTTCCGCGGTCAGGTCGGTGACCGAACCGGTGGGGATCGGCACCCGCAGCGCGTAGCCGTCCAGCTTGCCCTTCAGCTCGGGCAGCACCAGACCGATGGCCTTGGCGGCACCGGTCGAGGTCGGGACGATGTTGATGGCGGCGGCCCGGGCGCGGCGCAGGTCCTTGTGCGGGCCGTCCTGCAAGTTCTGGTCCTGGGTGTAGGCGTGGATGGTGGTCATCAGGCCCTTGACGATGCCGAACTCGTCGTTGAGCACCTTGGCCAGCGGGCCGAGGCAGTTCGTGGTGCACGAGGCGTTGGAGATGATGTTCTGGCTGCCGTCGTACTTGTCGTCGTTGACGCCGAGCACGATGGTGATGTCCTCATCGGTGGCCGGCGCGGAGATGATGACCTTCTTGGCGCCCGCGTCCAGGTGCCCCTTGGCCTTGGCGGCGTTGGTGAAGATACCGGTGGACTCCACGACGACGTCGACGCCGAGGTCACCCCAGGGCAGGGCCGCGGGACCTTCCTTGACCTCGAGCGACTTGATCTTGTGCTCGCCGATGACGATGGTGTCCTCGCCCTCGAGGCTGACCTCCTGGGGCAGCCGGCCCAGGATGGAGTCGAACTTCAGCAGGTGCGCCAGGCTGGCGTTGTCGGTGAGGTCGTTGACCGCCACGATCTCGATGTCGGTGTTCTTGCCCTCGGCCTTCTGCGTCGCCAGGGCCCGGTAGAAGTTGCGCCCGATGCGGCCGAAACCGTTAACGCCTACCCGGATGGTCACGTGTGTCTCCCTATGGTCGCCGGTAACTGCTCGCCAGTCAGCCTAGTAGTGCCGTTGCCGGTGCGTGCGGCCTGGTCAGTGCAGCACCAGGTGCTGGTCGGTGAACGGGTTGCCCAACCACCTGCGGCGGATCTGCTGCAGGGTGCCGTCGGCCTCCAATTCGGCTTGCCCGGTGGCGATCCGGTTCAGCAGATCGGTGTCGGACGGCGCGACGGCGATCGCGATCTCCTCGGTCGACAACCCGCGTCGCACCACCTCGATGCCGGGACGTGGCTTGACCGCTTCGGCGAGCACCGGTGTCAGTGCCATCACCGCATCGCAGCCACCGGTGCCGAGATCGTGCAGCGCCGCGCCGAGACTGCCGTAGTGCTGGACCCGCCCGGCTCGCCCCGCGTCGACCAGGCGTTCGGCGATCGGGCCGCCGGTGTCGCCCCGCCGCACCCCGATGGTCAGCCCGGCCAGATCCTCGACCGCCCGCACCCGCGGCAGCCGGGCGGTGTCCACGGCCACGGCCCGTCCCGAGATCAGGTACGGCGGCGCGAACGCGGCCCTGCGCTGCCCGGCCTCGGTGCCGCCGACACCACCCGCGATCACGCAGTCGTAGGAACCGGCGGACAGGCCGTCGAAGACGGCATCGAGATCGCTGTCCGCGAACTCGACGAGTTGCACTGCGCGGTCCAGCTTTTCGGCGATCGCCGCGATCACGTCGAGGTCCAGTCCCCCACCGTCCGGCATACCGCTGAACGGCGGGTCCGGTGTCGCGAGTGCCACCCGCAGCCTGCCCATGGAATGTCACGCGTCCGGGTCGTGCAGGGCGAGTTGATCGACGTCGGACGGGTCACGGCCGACCAGATCGGCCAACAGCCCAGCGTCGGACAGGTCCATCGGCGCGGAGTGTTTCCAGTCGTGGTGCGCCACCTCGGTCATCCGCTTCATGATCTGGTGATCGGTCACCTCGATGGCCAGCTCACGACGGTGGTCGAAGCTGCCCGGGGAGAAGTTGATCGAGCCGACCACCGCCCGCTCGTTGTCGGCCAGAATCATCTTGGCGTGCAGCTTCATATGCTTGAGCCGGTGGATCTTGATGCCGACATCGTCGAGGATGCGCATCCCGCTGACGCCCTCCAGCAGCTTGCCCGACTTCAGATGGTGGGCCGCGCGGGCCATGATGTGCACCTTGACCCCCCGGTGTGCCGCCCGGACCAGGCGCTCGATGATCACCGGATCCTGGTAGCGCTCGTTCTGGACGAACAACGTGTGCCTGGCCCCGTCGATGAAGTCGGCGATCCGATGCCCGCCGTTCGATGGACACCAGATCAGGTGGGCTCCGCCGCCGGGGTCGAAGCCCTCACGCGCCCAGTCGGCTTCGAAGCAGTCGATGATCTCGGCGACCTCGTAGCCGGTCGGGGTGACGACGGCGTAGTCGCGAGTCACGGTGAAGTTCTCGTCGGTCCAGTTCAGCGACTCGACGAAGGCGTGCTCATCGTCGACGACCATGGACTTCTCGTGCGTCAGGTCGAAGGCGGGGTTGCTGGCCCGGACCTCGATCGCGTACCGCTGCAACACCTCCCGCGCGGCGTCGTTATCGGTCTCGCCGTCGCGGCGCTCCGGATTGAGCATCACCTTGACATCCACCCCGCGCCGGTGCGCCGCCACAACGGCCTCGAGCAGCGGCCGGTGACTGAAGGCGAACATCTTGATCCGCACCGAGCGTTCGGCGGCGTGGATCGCATCGATCACCGGCTTCGCCGAATCGTCGGGCAGGATGATCAGCGAACGCGTCACGGTATCTGGTCCTCGTATTGGATGCGGTGCAGGTCAGCATATCGGCCACCGGCGCTCAGCAGCTCGTTGTGCGTGCCCTGCTCGACCACCCGACCTTCCTCCAGGACCACGATCTTGTCGGCGTCGCGGATCGTGCTGAGCCGGTGGGCGATGGTGATGACGGTCCGGTCGGCCATCAACCGCTGCAGGGCCGACATCACCAGACGCTCGGATTCGGCGTCCAGTGCCGCGGTCGGTTCGTCGAGAATGAGGATCGGGCTGTCCCGGATGAGCGCACGGGCGATGCCGATGCGCTGACGTTGACCACCCGAGAGGCCGCGGCCGACCTGGGCATCCGCGCCACCGCGGAATTCGAACTGCAGGAGATCCTGCGCTGGGGCAAACCCATCTCCGCAGATTCGGTGCTGGAGGCCGAGGACGTCCTGGTGTACCGGTCGACCGAGACCGGGGTCCATATGCTGTGGGGCGGACCGCGATTCGGCTCCTCGCCGCAGCGGCTCTACCTGGTCGCGGTCGCGGGCAACGAGCAGGCGACCATCCGCGACCTGGAAGAGGACGAGGACATCGTGGTGGTCGCCGCCCAGACCCGCAAACGGCTGCGCGACACCACCGCCGAGCCGGGGGCGTTGTGCCTGGTCACCGCCAGCTCCGCCGACGTCCTGGCCGACAGTCCCCTGGTGGCGCTCTGGCAGCAGGCCACCGACAAGGCTCCGCAGACCGGCAAGACCTGGATCGCCCTGGCCATCCTGGCGGCCGTCATCGCGGCGGGATCGTTCGGTCTAGCCCCGGTCGAACTCGCCGCCGTCGCCGGCGCGGTGTTGATGGTGCTCACCGGGGTGCTGACGCCACGATCGGCGGTGCGCGCCCTGAACTGGAACATCCTGGCGATCATCGCCGGGTCGATCGGTCTCGGCACGATCGTCGTCAACAGCGGGCTCGGCGGCTACCTGTCCGGGGCGATCCTGAGCCTGTCCGGCGACAACACCGCACTGGTGGTCCTGGTCATCGCCGGCGGCACCACGGCACTGACCAACATCGTCACCAATGCCGCGGCGGCCTCCATCCTGACCCCCGTCGTCCTAACCGTCGCCGCCACCACCGGCCTGGATCCGGTTCTGCTGCTGATCCTGGTCGGCACCTGCATATCGTTCACATTCCTCAACCCGTTCAGCCATCAGTCGAACCTGATGGTCATGGTTCCGGGCGGCTACTCCTCGGCGGCGTTCGTGCGGTTCGGCATCCCGTTGACCGCGGTGTCCCTGATCACCGTCTTCGGGGTCGGCTGGGCGCTGTTGTCCCGGTGAGGACGCGGCCGCGGCCCTGGGTCAGGCGTCGTCGAGCAGATCCTGCGTCACGGCCGACTCGGTGTCGGGGATCCCGTCCTGTTTGGCCTTGCGATCGGCCATCGACAGCAGCCGTCTGATCCGGCCCGCCACAGCGTCTTTCGTCATCGGCGGATCGGCGAGCCGACCCAGCTCCTCCAACGAAGCCTGACGGTGCTCGACCCGCAACTTACCCGCAGCGGCCAGATGGTCGGGCACACCGTCACCGAGGATGTCCAGGGCCCGTTCCACCCTGGCGGCCGCGGCCACCGCCGCCCTGGCAGACCGGCGCAGGTTCGCGTCGTCGAAATTGGCCAGGCGGTTCGCGGTGGCCCGGACCTCACGACGCATCCGCCGTTCCTCCCAGGTCAACCGGGTGTCCTGGGCACCCATCCTGGTCAACAGCGCGCCGATCGCCTCACCGTCGCGGACCACCACCCGGTCGCTGCCGCGCACCTCGCGGGCCTTGGCGCTGACACCGAGCCGTCGGGCCGCCCCGACCAGCGCCAGCGCGGCCTCCGGCCCCGGGCAACTGACCTCCAGCGCCGACGAACGTCCCGGTTCGGTGAGCGAACCGTGCGCCAGGAACGCGCCGCGCCAGGCCGCCTCGGCGTCGCCGACGCTTCCCCCCACGACCTGGGCGGGAAGCCCACGCACCGGACGGCCGCGCAGATCGAGCAGCCCGGTCTGGCGGGCCAGCGCCTCACCGTCATTGGCCACCCGCACCACATACCGGGTGTTCTTCCGGATCCCGCTGGCCGACAGCACATGGACGACCGCGTTGTAGCCGTAGAGGTCGTAGATGTCCTTGCGCAGGCGACGGGCGATGATGCCGAGGTCCACCTCGGCCTCCACCACGACCCGCCCTGCGACGATGTGCAACCCTCCGGCAAAGCGCAGAAGCGACGCCACCTCGGCGCGGCGAGCACTCACCGAGTTCACTGCGAGCCGGCTCAGCTCGTCCTTCACCTCGGCTGTCATCGCCACGGATCGTCCCCTCTCGATCTATTCGGTGCCGGCTCCTGACGTGAGGCGTCGACCGATCTGGTGGCGGGCGTCGGAACCGTGGGCTCCGGCATCGACCGTTCCGGGGCCATCGCACGTAACCGGACCCCCTCCAGGGCCGCGGCCAACCTCGCCGGGTCATGTAAAGGTGTACCAGGTCTCGATACGTCAGCAAACTCGACTCGGGCCCCGAGGATGTTCGCCGTGCGGCTGAGCTGCTCCCGCTCGCGGTCACTGGGCACCCGGCTCGCGTCGATGACGATGTCATGTACCGCGAAGTCGGGGGCGTGCTGGGCGAGCACGTGGATGTGGCGCTCGGCGGAGAATCCCGCCGTCTCACCCGGCTCGGCCGCCAGGTTGAGCACCAGCGCCCGCCGGGCCGTCGTCGCGCGCAGCGCCGCCGCCAACTGCGGCACCAGCACATGCGGTATGACGCTGGTGAACCACGATCCGGGTCCGAGCACGACCAAGTCGGCGGCCATGATCGCCTCAACGGCCTGGCGCGTGGCCGGCGGATCGCCGGGCAGCAGCCGGACCCGGCGCACCTTGCCGACCGTCGTCGCGATCGCCACCTGGCCCCGGATGACCCGGCTCATCCGTGGATCCGATTCCAGCCCCGCGACGTCGGCCTCGATCTGCAGCGCGATCGGGCACATCGGCAGCACCCGGCCCTTGACACCCAGGATCCGGCCCAACTCGTCGAGCGCCGCCACCGGATCGGCCAGCACCTCGTTCAGCCCGGCCAGGACCAGGTTGCCGATCGGATGACCCGCGAGGGCGCCGCTGCCGCCGAACCGGTGCTGGATGATGGTGGCCCACAGCCGTCCGTGCGGACTGTCAGATGCCAACGCCGCCAAAGCCATTCGCAGGTCGCCGGGCGGCACGATATCGAGTTCGCCGCGTAATCGGCCGGACGATCCGCCGTCGTCGGCGACCGTGACCACCGCGGTGACGTGCGGGGTGAGCCTGCGGGCGGCCGACAACGTGGCGTACAGCCCGTGCCCCCCGCCGAGCGCGACGATCCGGGGTGTCATTCGCGCCCCAGGTCCCGGTGCAGCGCCCGCACCGTCAGCCCGTCGCCACCCTCCAACCGCTCCGCCAACGCCTCGGCGATCGCGACGCTGCGATGTTTGCCGCCGGTACACCCGATGGCGACGGTCATATAGCGCTTCCCTTCGCGGCGGTATCCGGCGATCACAACGTCCAAGAGCCGATGGTAGGTGTCGAGAAACTCAAGGGCCCCCGGCTGCCCGAGCACATAGGCACGCACATCGGGATGTTGGCCGGTATGCGGACGCAGTTCGTCCACCCAGTGTGGATTGGGCAGGAACCGCACGTCCATCACGGTGTCGGCATCCATCGGAAGGCCGTATTTGTACCCGAAAGACTCTACCGTCACGTTGGTGTAGGCGACGGTCTCGGCGGCGAAGGCCCGCTCGATACTCTCCCGCAGCGCCGGCACCGGCAGCGTCGACGTGTCGATCACCAGGTCCGCGACCGCCCGCACCGGCGCCAACATCGCGCGCTCGGCAGCAATCCCCTCGGCCAGGGTCTGGGTGCCCTGCAGCGGGTGGCTGCGCCGGTTCTGCTCGTATCGGCGCACCAGAATGTCGTCCGACGCCTCCAGGAACAGCACTCGCGGGGTGATGTTCCTGGTCGCCAACTCGTTGCGCACCCAGTCCAGGTCACCGGTGAATCCCCGCGACCGGACATCCATGACCACCGCGAGCTGGGTGATCCGCGACCCGGCTGCCAGCCCCAGCTCGACCATCCGGGCGATCAGCTCCGGCGGCAGATTGTCGGCCACATACCAGCCCAGGTCCTCCAAAACCTTCGCCGCGGTGCCCCGGCCCGCGCCGGACAGGCCGGTGACCAGCACGACGTCGATGCCCGACTCCTCGTCCTCGCCGACCACACTGTGCCCACGACCGCCGTTGTGCAATTCCCCTGTCATACGCGATCGGCCTCCGGCTTCTCGCTGATAGTCATGCCGGATCCGCCTGCCGTTCGCCGTCGTTCATCCCAGAACCTGTCATCACCCTGCGTTGATCATCCTCGCTTACCCCTGCCGACGCGTTCGAATCCGGCTCGGCCGCCGCGTCTGGGCTGCTCGACCCATTCGCTGGCTCGCCGCCGCTCGACCCGTTCGACGGCTCGCCGCCGCTCGACCCATTCGGCGGCTCGCCGCTCGACCCATTGGGCGGCTCGCCGCCGAGTGCCGCGTGGACGGCTTTGGCCGTCGCCACCCCGATACCTGGCACCGCGGTGATCTCCTCCACCGTCGCATCCTTGAGCCGGGCCACCGACCCGAAATGCGTCACCAGCGCCTTCCTGCGGTGCTCGCCGAGGCCGCGAACCGAATCGAGCGCGGACGCCGTCATCCGCTTCGACCGCTTACTGCGGTGGTAGCTGATCGCGAACCGGTGGGCCTCGTCACGCACCCGTTGCAGCAGGTAAAGCCCCTCACCGTTACGGGGCAGGATCACCGGGTCCGGCTCGGCCGGAACCCACACCTCCTCGAGCCGCTTCGCGAGCCCGATCACCGCGACATCGTCGACCCCGATCTCCTCAAGCACCGCGGCGGCCGCGTTGACCTGGGGCGCCCCGCCGTCCACCACGAACAGGTTCGGCGGGTAGGCGAACCGCCGCGGACGCTGATCGGAGCCCGCGTCGGGCTGGGTGTCGGCCGCATGCCGCAGGAAGCGTCGGCGGGTCACCTCCGCGATCGAGGCCACGTCATCGGACCTGCCGTCACCGGCGGCCTCCCGGATCGCATAGTGCCGGTAATCCGACTTCCTGGGCAGCCCGTCCTCGAAGACGACCAGCGACGCCACCACATCGGTGCCCTGGACATGGCTGATGTCGACACATTCGATCCGCAACGGCGCATCGGCCAACCCGAGGGCTTCCTGAATACTTTGCAGCGCTTCCGATCTCGCGTTGAAATCACCGGCCCGCTTGAGCTTGTGCTGCGCCAGCGCCTCCTTGGCGTTGCGCTGCACGGTCTCGGCCAGCGCGCGCTTGTCCCCGCGCACCGGGACCCGCAACCCCACCCGCGATCCGCGCAGCTCCGACAGCCAGGTGGCCAACTCGTCGGCGTTGGGCGGCAACACCGGCACCAGCACCTGACGCGGGACCGGATTGGTCGCCTCGTCGGCCGCACCGCCGAGTTCGGCCTGTTCGCCGTAGAACTGGGTGACGAACTGCTCGACCAGTTGCTCCTGACCGGACTGCTCCGGGTCGCCCGACTTCTCCACGATCCAGCCGCGCTGACCCCGGACCCGTCCACCGCGGACATGGAAGACCTGCACGGCCGCTTCGAGCTCGTCGTCGGCGAAGGCCACCACGTCGGCGTCGGTACCGTCCCCGAACACCACGGCCTGCTTCTCCAGGGCCCGCTTGAGCGCCGAGATGTTGTCCCGCAACCGGGCGGCCCGCTCGAAATCCAACTCCTCGGCGGCCACCACCATCTGCTGTTCCAGGTCACGGGCCAGCCGGTCGGTCTTACCCGCCAGGAAGTCGCAGAAATCGCCGACGATGCGCCGATGCTCCTCGGCACTGACCCGATCCACGCACGGAGCCGAACATTTCTCGATGTAACCGAGAAGGCAGGGTCTGCCGATCTGGTTGTGCCGCTTGAACACTCCCGCCGAGCAGGTGCGTGCCGGGAAAACTCGAGTGAGCAGGTCAAGCGTCTCCCGGATCGCCCAGGCGTGCGAATACGGACCGAAGTACCGCACCCCCTTGCGCCGGGGCCCGCGATAGACCATCAGCCGCGGGTACTCCTCGTTGAGGGTCACCGCCAGCACCGGATACGACTTGTCGTCGCGGTAGCGGATGTTGAAGCGTGGATCGAACTCCTTGATCCAGTTGTACTCCAGCTGCAGCGCCTCGACCTCGGTGTTGACCACCGTCCACTCGACGCTGCCCGCGGTCATCACCATCTGTCTGGTGCGCGGTGCCAAACCGGCGATATCGGCGAAATACGAGGTCAGCCGGCTTCGCAGGCTCTTGGCTTTTCCGACATAGATCACCCGGCCGTGCGGATCCCGGAACCGGTACACGCCCGGCTGAACTGGTATCGACCCGGGCGCCGGCCGGTACGTCGCTGGATCGGGCACGGTTTCCAGGTTACTGCTGCGATCCGACGGAACTCCGCTACCGTCGGGGAGTGCGGTTGCTGACGTCCACGCGTTCGCTCATCGCCCTGTTCGCTGGTGTCACCCTGATCCTCGCCGGCTGTGCCGACGGGTCGCAGCGTTCGGCCCCCAACACGTCGGCATGCGAGATCGTGTCCAACGGCACACCGGTCGCCAAACCGCCGCCCGCCGAATCGTCGACTGGTACGCCGGCTGAATCGTCGGCACCGCCGACAGACCTCGCGACGCGTCCGGAAGTCGCCACCGGCTACCGCACCGACATGACCGCGGTGCGGACCGCCGGCTACTCGGTCGCGACGGCCAACCCGCTGGCCACCGAAGCGGCCTGCAAGGTGCTGCGCGACGGCGGCACCGCGGCCGACGCGCTGGTGACCGCGCAGGCGGTGCTCGGCCTGGTGGAGCCGCAGGCCTCGGGCATCGGCGGCGGCGGTTTCCTGCTGTACTACGAGGCCTCGACCGGCGCCGTGCGGGCCTTCGACGGCCGCGAGACCGCCCCGGCCGCCGCCACCGAGAACTATCTGCGCTGGGTGTCCGACACCGACCGCACCCCGCCCAAACCCGACGCCAGGGCATCGGGCCGGTCCATCGGGGTACCCGGCATCGTCCGCCTGCTCGACGACGTCCACCGCGAATTCGGCACCAAGACCTGGCGGGATCTTTTCACCCCCGCCGTCGCCATGGCCGACAAAGGTTTCGACGTCACTCCCCGGCTCGCCGCCGCGATCGAGGACGCCGCACCCCAGCTGCGCCTCGACCCCGACGCGGCCGCGTACTTCCTCAACCCGGACGGCAGCCCCAAGCCGGCGGGCACCCGGCTGACCAATCCCGCCTACTCGAAAACGTTGGGCGCCATCGCCTCCGGCGGCGCGCCCGCCTTCTACACCGGAGACATCGCCGACGCCATCGTGGCCTCGGCCACCGACGGCGCCGGCGGCCGCACCCCCAGCCTGATCACCGAACGGGATCTCGCCGACTATGCGGTCAAACAGCGTGACCCGCTGTGCAGCACCTATCGCGGCCGCGAGGTCTGCGGGATGCCACCACCCTCCTCGGGTGGACTCGCGGTGGCCGCGACCCTGGGAATTCTGGAGCATTTCGCGATGGGCAGCCACAAACCCACCAAGCTCGACCGCAACGGCGGCCGACCGTCGGCCATGGGTGTGCACCTGATCTCGGAGGCCGAACGGCTGGCATACGCCGACCGTGACCGCTACGTGGCCGATACCGACTTCGTTCCGCTGCCCGGTAACTCCCCCGACACCCTGCTCGGCACCGCCTACCTCACCGGGCGTGCGGCACTGATATCCGATCAGCACAGCATGGGGGTCGCCCAGCCCGGGAACTTCGGCCCGCCGATCACCGCGCCGGTTCCGCCCGAACACGGCACCAGCCAGATCAGCGTCGTCGACGGCCACGGCAACGCGGCCTCGCTCACCACCACGATCGAGTCGGCCTTCGGCTCATTCCACATGGTCGACGGATTTCTGCTGAACAATCAACTGACCGATTTCGCCGCCGACCCGGTCAGCGCCGAGGGCCTGCCCGTCGCCAACCGCGTCGAGCCCGGTAAGCGGCCCCGCAGCACCATGGCCCCGACCCTGATGTTCGACAAGACCGGCCAGGGGCGCGGTCCGCTGTACGCGGTCCTGGGCTCCCCCGGCGGGTCGGTCATCATCCAGTTCGTGGTCAAAACCATTGTCGGCATCGTGGATTGGCGCCTCGATCCCCAGCAGGCGGTGTCGATGGTCGACTTCGGCGCGGCCAACACCGCGACCACCAACGTCGGCGGTGAGCATCCCGTGATCGACACGGCCGACAATGGCGACCACGATCCGCTCGTACAGGGTCTGCGGGCGCTGGGCCACCGGGTCGACCTGGCCGACCAGTCCAGTGGCCTTTCGGCGCTCGTGCGCGACGACCCGGGCTGGATCGGCGGTGCCGATCCGCGCCGTGAGGGCCTGGTGATGGGCGACCGGTAGCGTCAGCCCGGATCGGGCCGGTAGCGGTCGATCAACTCCCGCACCCGGTCCATCGCGTCCACGGCACGGCCCTTGTCGATCGCCTGAATCGCCATCACCGGGATGTACTCATCGTCGGGCAGATCGACCCTGGCCCAGCGGGCGCCCACCGGAAACGACACACCGACCACATCCGACCACGGGATCAACCGGTAGGAGATCAGGTTCCGCACCGCGATCCCGGCTGCCCCGACCCGCAACCGGGGCCGGGAGAAGAGCAGCACCGCGCCCGCGATCACGGCACCGAGCGCCGCGATCGCCACCTGGTCCGCGGTCTGGAAGACGACGCCGGTGGACCCCACCTTCAGCAGTACCCCCACCGCGATGTGCGCCGCGAAGATGACCAGCGCGGCGCCATAGGCGAAATACGGTGTCAGATAGGGGCGAATCTCGGCATCCCAGGTTTCGGTCGCCATCTGACCGGTCACGCGCGGGCGCGCAGCTCACGCAGGGTCAGCGCGGTGGACAGCGCGGCCGCCGCGGCCTGGGCCCCCTTGTCCTCGACCGAATCGGGCAAGCCGGCCCGGTCGAGTGCCTGCGCCTCGGTGTCGGTGGTCAGCACGCCGTTGGCGACCGGGGTGGAGGCGTCCAGCGAGACCCGGGTCAGCCCCTGGGTGACCGCGTCACAGACGTAGTCGAAATGCGGTGTCTGCCCGCGAATCACCACGCCCAGCGCCACCACCGCATCGTGCGTCGCCGCCAATGCCTGTGCCACCACCGGAATTTCGATCGCACCGAGCACCCGCACCACCGTCGGCTGGGCGATACCGGCATCGGCGGCCACCTTGCCTGCACCGTCGAGCAGCGCATCGCAGATCCGGGTGTGCCAGGTGCTGGCCACGATCGCCAACTTCACGTTCGCCGCATCGAGCTGCGGCAGGTCAGGAACCCCCGCACCGCCACTCATTTGTCGTCTCCGACGACGCCGCTCACCGTGCCGCCGTCGCCCCTGGTGGGCGGGCGACGGTCACCGAGCAGATACACCGCCTCGTCGTAATCGTCCATGCTGACCGCCTCGTCGTAATCGTCCAGGCCGACGAGGTCGTGGCCCATCCGGTCGCGCTTGGTCATCAGATAACGGATGTTCTCGGCGTTGGCCCGGACCGGCAGTGGAACCCGCTCGATGATGTGCAGGCCGTAGCCGTCCAGGCCGACCCGCTTGGCCGGGTTGTTGGTCAACAGGCGCATCGACCGGATCCCGAGATCGACCAGGATCTGCGCGCCGATACCGTAATCACGCGCATCGGCGGGCAACCCGAGCTTCAGGTTGGCGTCGACGGTGTCCTCACCGGCATCCTGTAACTGATAGGCCTGCAACTTGTGCATCAGCCCGATGCCGCGGCCCTCATGCCCACGCATATAGAGCACGACGCCGCGGCCCTCCCTGGCCACCATCGCCATCGCGGCATCCAGCTGCGGCCCACAGTCACAGCGGCGCGAGCCGAACACGTCACCGGTCAGGCATTCGGAGTGCACCCGCACCAGCACGTCGTGGCCGTCACTGTCGGGGCCGGCGATGTCACCTCGGACCAGGGCGACGTGCTCGACCTCCTCGTAGATGCTCTTGTAGCCCACCGCGCGGAAAACGCCGTGGCGGGTGGGGATCCGCGCCTCGGCGATCCGCTCGATGTGCTTCTCATGCTTGCGGCGCCATTCGATGAGGTCGGCGATCGAGATCAGCGCCAGGTCGTGGTCGTCGGCGAACACCCGCAACTCGTCGGTGCGGGCCATATCCCCTTCGTCCTTCTGGCTGACGATCTCGCAGATCGCCCCCGCGGGCTGCAGGCCCGCCAGGCGGGCCAGGTCGACCGCGGCCTCGGTGTGGCCGGGGCGGCGCAGCACCCCACCGTCCTTGGCGCGCAACGGAACCACGTGACCGGGCTTGGTGAAATCCTCGGCAACGGCCCCCGGATCGGCCAGCGTCCGCATCGTGGTGGCGCGGTCCGACGCCGAAATACCGGTTCCCACATCCTTTTTGGCGTCGACGGTGACGGTGTAGGCGGTACCGTGCTTGTCCTGGTTGACCGCATACATCGGCAACAGGCCAAGACGGTCGCAGATGTCGCCGTCGAGCGGGACACACAGATAGCCCGACGTGTAGCGCACCATGAACGCGACCAGTTCGGGGGTGGCCTTCTCGGCCGCGAAGATCAGATCGCCCTCGTTCTCGCGGTCCTCGTCGTCGATCACCACCACAGCCTTGCCCGCCGCGATATCGGCTATCGCCCTCTCGACGGAATCGAGCCTGGTCATGTGCGCCACCTTGTTTGTTCCACCGTCAGGTCCCGAACCGGACCATCGTCATCGACTCCAGTATGAACCACCGAAATCCAGCGGTTATTGCCAGCTCTTACTGACCGGAACCGGCCATCAGCCGCTCCACGCACTTGGCGAGAACAGGCAACCCAACCTTATGGGTTGACCTGCAAGTTCAACGATAACAGCGAACGTTGTGGTGCCGATTATGTTAGACCGAGCTACTCCCTCGTCCGAGAGAGTGAGGAGCGTCACCCAATGAACGCTATCGCGAGCGAGCCCAATGGAGCGGTGGAGACGTACGAGTTCGATCCGGTGAACGGCTATCGGCAGTTCTGGGGTCGCGAGTGGGATCTCGAGCTGCACTTCGAGGATGGCATCAAGGACCGGGTCCATGTGTACATCTCGGGCGTTCAGTTTCCGGATGGCCGGACGGAGCGGTACGTGGCGTTGCGGGAGCCGATGAACCCGATGACCGTAGCCGATCTCGGGAGGTTGGCCGAATTACTCCGCGAGGTGCACTCGCATGCTGCGCTGATGGACACTTTAGACGCGATGGCGATTCAGTAGCCCACACAACGACAAAAATCGGCCCCGCAGGTGGAATGTGCCTGCGGGGCCGTTTTGTTGAGTGTGTGTCGAGCTAGCGACCGCCACCACCCTGATACTGACTGAAGGTGCGTGCGGAGTCGTCGGGCGGCTGCTCCACCGCTACCCGAATTGTTCAACTATCGCTAATACGACATAGGTCCCCGATCCAATGGACGGAGTTACCTCCGCAATTAACTTGCGATGGTTGTTTGCTGCGGGGATGGTAGCGTGCGTATAGGGATTAAGGGTGGGGTGGTCACATGGTGGACCTGAGTGTTGATGCCGATGGGCTAAATGCAGCAGCGGCCGACAGCGAAGCGGTTGCCAGCGGCATTGTCTCGGGTACTAGCGGGGTGTCAGGCGTTCACCCCAGTCAGACAGGGGTGGCCGCATTCGATGCGGCGCTTTCGGCGCTGCGAAGCGGTCAGTCCTCGCGCATGACCGACCAGGCAGGGCAATTATCGACCAGCTCAGGCGTCTACACCGAGACCGATGACGGCGCCGCGGGGACAATCTCGCTGTGAGCCTCACCCGCTCGGAGATCGAAGGCTGGCCGACCGCTCATCTCGACGATGCCGCAACCCGATGGCGTGCGGCAGCCGACGACTCCGACAACGCATTCGAACAACACCGCGCCAACGTTGGTGGCGTGAACTGGTCCGGTGACGCCCGTGATGCCGCCTTCGACCGTGTCACCGCGGATCTAGGTGTGGTGCGGCGTCAAGGCGATGTACAGCGGGCAGCAGCGCAACTAGCCGAAGACGGCGGCGATGACATCCGAGCCGCGGTACGCAAGGTGCTCGAAGCCATCACCGAAGCCGAAGCGGACGGTTTTCGGGTGAGTGAGGGTCTCACGGTCACCGACACCCGCCGCGCCGATATCACCACGATGGCATCACGACGCACGGCATTACTCGAACACGCCGAAGACATCCGTTTCCATGCCGACCAGCTCATGCAAGCCGACGCCTTGGTGGGTCGGCGCATCGAAGACAAGGCCACCGAGTTGGCGGGGATCAAGTTTGCGGACCCTGACCGAACCGTTCAGGCCGTCGGCCACAAGCTCGGACCCCCGGGGTTGGGCGATTTGCCCCAGACCGGGGACGATCCGTTTCTCTCCCCTGGGGAGGATCAACGCCCGCCGCACGGATCCCAACGAGGGGGCGGACGGTGGGACATCGACTACGACCACCCCTATCAAGGGGCCGGTACGCCAACGAGTCCGCCCCTGGGCAAGCCCTGGCACAGAGACCTACCGCCGGTCACTGGCCATCCGTCCGGATTCAAAGACGTGGTTACGCCTCCGCCCAACGGATGGGGCGCGACACCTGGTTGGAATCTCCAAGAGGCGTATAGGTTCCGCGTTGTCGGGGAAGGGTTCGATGGTTCACCGGGTCATACGCGCTGGTTTCTGCGCGATGACAACTGGTACCCAGCGACGTGGGTCGGGTACGAATTTGAAGCGGAACATCGATACCAGTTGATCCCGCAGAACGATGGTGGTGGACTGATGCGCCCGTCGTGGGGTGCTGGCGTGTGGGAGCCGATGGACACGGCTGGAATCTCGAAGGCGTGGGCGGACAACCCTGGCTTGACACTTTACATTCCGAACCCGTACGGCGGTATCGAGGAATTCCCAGGTAAAACAACAGGCGCTAGAGGGAGTTAGGGGCGAAGGTGAACCTGCGCGGGAAGCGGTGGTTATGGGTTGCGATCACCGTGATCGTGGTCGCCGGGGCAACAACCGGCGTATGGCTGACACAGCGAGACACTGGGCCATCGCCAGAAGAGTGCGCTGTCGTTGAACAGCTCGGACAAGACTGGCTGGCGATGACATCGTCAGTAGAAACCGAGATGTCGACTGGCCCGGGTGGTCCAGACAGTTGGCTGTCGGTGGCCGACCAAGAGGCGGCCATGGGGGGCAAGATCCGTTCCGCCGCGCAATCGGTCTCTACAGCGTCACTCAAAGACGAATTGAACAAGTGGGCTGACGCCGCAGAATTGACAGCACAGATGCAGCGGGACTCAGCAAACCGCGCCCCAGGGTTAGAGCCGTCAGCGGCCGAGGGTAACGCATTCGTTGAATCCTCGGTAAAGACCTACGAAGCAACCGCTGCGCTTCGCACGAAATGCCCCAATATGCCCGCACAACCAAAAACTACGCAGTAAGCAGCAAACCCGAGGGTTGGGCCGTAGGTTGACGTTTGTTGCGAATTCTCACCGGGATAGTCCTGCTGTTTGGGCTGCTGTGCGCAACAAGTCCGGCGTATGAAGGCGCCGCGCTGCTCGGGTGTCATTTTCGCCCAAGCGTTCATTGAGGAGCTTCTCGTGGCTGACGGTTTTCATATCGCTTTTAGCCATTGTTCTCCTGCCGCGCGGCTTTTACAGTTGCTTGCGGATTGTCTTAATCTGCATATACATTCTGTTTATGCTATCGCCAATGTCATTGAATCCATGACGGCGATAGAAGTTACGCACCTTATCGGTAGCGTCGGGGTTCATCCCATTAACGTGCGGATCAACCACCAGAAACCGGCCACCGGCAGCGTCTGCCGCCTCAACGGTTTTCGCCATCGCCTCAGCCAGCAAGTCGGCGCCATGCCCAGTCTTGGGAAGCTCCCCGTGGCGCGCGAGCTTCCCAAGAAGGTATGACGGATATCCATCGACTGGGTCTGCTGCACGGATAGGTGACATCTTGGCATGACGGACAGCCTTTCGTACAGGCCGTCACTTAGTCACCGAATCTGGAACCCAAACGGTGGGTCAGGTCAAAACTGTCACCTGATCGTGCAGCAGAC